>JAFDWA010000741.1 GCA_018268735.1 Actinomycetota bacterium
CAGCGGATCAGCGTGGCGACCCCGGGCGGCACCAAGCGCATGAACGTGTGCACCGGCTGCATCAAGGCGGGCAAGGTCACCAAGCCCGTCACCCGTCGCACCCCGGCCTGAACCTCTGCCGCTCCCGGCGGCGGTCCCGCGTCGAGCACCGCTCCAGGACCCCGTCGAGGACCCCGGCCGCGGCCTCGCTCCCGGCTGCTCGCAACCTCCGACGGCGGGGCCGTCCATCCGTCATGTGCGCTTTGCCGCGCCCGGTCGGGCACCGGTACCGTGACGTCCGGCCGGCACCGTCCCGGCCACGGACACGCCCGGATGCCCGCATCGGGGCGGGTTCGACGATCGAGTCAGGAGCGGCGTCGCAGTGCAAGGTGTGATCAAGTCCTACGACCCGGCGACCGGTGACGGCATCGTCATCCGCGACACGGATCTGGTCGAGCACGACCTCGCCCCGGCAGCGCTCGACGGCTCGCTCTTCCGCATGCTCCGACAGGGCCAGCGGGTGCGGTTCGACCTCGACGACCAGGGCCGGGCGCACCGCCTGCGCTTCGGGTCGGAGGCCGACATGGGTACACCGACGTTCCGGGCACACGCCGAGCCGGCGCCCGAGATCGCCTGAACCGAACGATCGAGGGAGAACCATGGCAGGGACCACCACCAACCAGCAGCTCATCGATTGGGTCGCCCACTGGAGCGACATCCTCCAGCCCGACGCAGTGGAGTGGTGCGACGGGAGCCCTGAGGAGTACGACCGGCTGTGCCAGCTGCTCGTCGACGGCGGAACCTTCGAGCAGCTCTCGGAAGCCAAGCGCCCCAACAGCTACCTCGCGCTGTCGGACCCGTCCGACGTCGCCCGGGTCGAGGACCGCACCTTCATCGCGTGCGAGGCGGAGATCGACGCCGGTCCGACGAACCACTGGCGGGCACCCGCCGAGCTCAAGGCCGAGATGCTCGAGCTGTACCGGGGAGCGATGAAGGGCCGCACGCTGTACGTCGTGCCGTTCTCGATGGGGCCGCTCGGCTCGCCGATCGCGCACATCGGCGTCGAGCTCACCGACTCGCCCTACGTGGCGGTGTCGATGCGGATCATGACCCGGATGGGCCAGGGTGCGCTCGACGTCCTCGGCGCCGACGGCGAGTTCGTGCCGTGCGTGCACTCCGTCGGCGCTCCCCTCACCGATGGCGCGACCGACGTGCCGTGGCCGTGCAACGAGACCAAGTACATCTCGCACTTCCCGGAGACCAAGGAGATCTGGTCCTACGGGTCCGGCTACGGCGGCAACGCGCTGCTGGGCAAGAAGTGCTTCGCGCTCCGCATCGCGTCGACGATGGCCCGGGATGCCGGCTGGATGGCAGAGCACATGCTGATCCTCGGCATCACCTCGCCCGACGGGGAGAAGCGCTACGTGGCCGCGGCGTTCCCGTCGGCGTGCGGCAAGACCAACATGGCGATGCTGATCCCGTCGCTGCCGGGCTGGAAGGTCGAGACCGTCGGCGACGACATCGCCTGGATGAAGTTCGGTGCGGACGGCCGGCTGTACGCGATCAACCCCGAGGCGGGCTTCTTCGGCGTCGCCCCCGGCACCTCCGACGTCACGAACAAGAACGCCATGGACACGATGTGGGGGAACTCGATCTTCACCAACGTCGCGCGGACCGACGACGGCGACGTCTGGTGGGAGGACATGTCGGACCCGCCGGAGCACCTCGTCGACTGGAAGGGCAACGACTGGACGCCGGAGTCCTCCACCCCTGCGGCGCATCCGAACGCACGGTTCACCGCCCCCGCAGCACAGTGCCCGTCGATCGCTCCGGAGTGGGAGGATCCCGCCGGCGTGCCGATCTCGGCGATCCTCTTCGGTGGCCGACGGGCGACCAACGTCCCGCTCGTCACCCAGGCGTTCGACTGGGAGCACGGCACGTTCCTCGGCGCTGCGATGAGCTCGGAGAAGACCGCCGCGGCCGCGGGCACCGTCGGCGAGGTGCGCTTCGATCCGTACGCGATGCTGCCGTTCATGGGCTACAACGTCGGCGACTACATCCAGCACTGGCTGGACGTCGGCGCGGCGACCGACCCGGAGAAGCTCCCCAAGCTCTTCTGGGTGAACTGGTTCCGCAAGTCCGACGAGGGCAAGTTCCTCTGGCCGGGCTTCGGCGACAACAGCCGGGTGCTCAAGTGGGCGCTCGAGCGCATCGCCGGCACAGCGGACGCGACCGAGACGCCGATCGGCTGGGTCCCGACCGCCGAGTCGCTCGACACGACGGGTCTCGACCTCGACGCCGACACCCTCGACCAGCTCCTCGAGGTCGATCCGGTCGCGTGGAAGGGCGAGGTCGAGCTGATCGCGAACCACTTCGAGTTCATCGGCGAGCGCCTGCCCGCCGCGATGCGCGAGCAGCTCGTCGGGCTCGAGCAGCGACTCAGCAGCTGACCCACCCGACGTCTTCAGGCTCTCCTGTCGCCGTCACGGCTCCTGGTGCCGCTGACGCCACGGACCCTCAGCCGACGAGCATGGCGCGGATTCCGAGGCCCATCAGGAACAGCCCGCCGAAGCCGTACAGCAGGTACTGCTGCGCCCGCATCTGGTTGCGGTAGCTGTAGAGGATGGCCACCGAGATGATGGCCACGAACCCGTAGAACATGTGGAACTTCGGCGCGTGCAGTCCCTGGCCTGCCACCATGATCACGCCGAGGACGACCTGCACGAAGATCGTCGCCTCGACGAAGATCACGAACCACCACAGGGCCCGGACCCGCAGCGCCGGGATCCAGTGCGCGCCGAGGCACCAGATGCCACCCAGCGCGTTGCCGAGGATGACCATCCATGCCCACTGCTGGTGGAAGTCGAGGACCGTCGCGAACATCGGCCGGACACTAGAACACGACCGCACCGGGCCCGGATTCCGGGTCGAGGTCATCTCGGGACCGAGCTGCCATCCTGTACCAGGTGCGCCACCTCCGCCTGGTGATCCATCGCCTGTGGGTCGATGAGCTCGAGCTCCCCGTCCGCTTCGCGACCTTGGTCGCCGTCGAACGGGATCCGAACCCGGGGACCGATCCGGACTGGGAGGTCGTCGCCGATCTGCTCGACGGCTTCGGCGGCGAGCTCGGGCACGTCGACGTCGAACTGCTCTGCATCGTCGGAGCAGACGGGGAGGGCCACCTCGTCCTCGGCGAGCTCGCCGGCCGAGCCGTCGTCGTCCGCTTCGACGAGCGCACCCTCGTGCTGCGTGGCGACGGTCCGCTCAACGGCCTCGATCCGGCATCGCTCGAACCCGGTTCAGGCGGTGTGACCTGAGAAGCTCATCATCGGGGACGACCTGACCGACAGGAGATCGGCCGGGGCGCACCTCCCCGGGGGTAGCGTGAGAGCCGTCAGAGGCTGTGCCCGCTCCGACCGTGGGTGATCGCACCGCGAGGTGCACGACCAGAGGAGGTCAGGATGTCTGCCGACCACAACGAGTACCTGCCGCCGATCTCGTTCTCCGAGCTGTACGAAGCCGGCCGGCTGTCCCTCCCCGGGGCTGATGCCTACGCCGAGGGCTACGGCCCGCTCGGCGACCCGTGCGAGCACTGCCCGAGCGAGATCGACCAACTCGAGGCCTTCGTCGAGGCATGGGCCGCCGGTGGTCAGGCGCCGTCGGATCAGCTGCTGCCGAAGCGCTGAACCACGCGCTCCAGCGACGGGGTCGCATCGACGAACACCTTCGAGGCGCGCCGATCACCAGATCGACGTGGCGAACGGCTCACCTGGCGTTCGGGGGTGCCCGACGCGGATGAACCACTCGGTGCCGAACGCGCGTGCGTACTGCTCGTCGGCCATCGTGAGGAACCAGGAGTCAGGGGCGATCTGGCTCGCGTGCGACGCCATCGCGGCCCGCTTCGCGACCAGCTGAGCCGAGACGTCGATCGCATGGGTGATCGACGACTCCGGCTCCCCGAAGTCGTCGGGCACCTCGAACTCCGACGCGGACGGTGCGGTCCCCTCCGCTCCGTCGACCTCCTGCACCGCCTCGGCGGCCCGTGCCTCCGCGATGCCGGCGAGGATGTGATCCCGGTTCATCGTCGCCTGCAGGACCGTCGGCGTGCCCGCGAGCTCCGCCGCCCGGCGACCGACCCGGTGGACCTGGATGTGGTCCGGATGCCCGTAGCCGCCGTGGTCGTCGTAGATCGTGAGCACCTCGGCGTCCTCCTCGCGGAGGATCACCGCCAGGCGATCGGCGGCGCGGTCCACGTCCGCCGACCAGAACGTGTACGGATCGTCGTTGCCGGGCGTCCCCATCATCCCGGAGTCGACGTAGCCGAGGAACTCGACCCGCTCGGCGCCGAGCAGGCGGGCGGACCGGAAGGTCTCAGAGACCCGTCGGTGCCACAGCTCCTCACCCTCGTCGAGCACCCCGGGGACGATCTCGCCGTGCTCGCCGCGCGTGGCGACCACGAGCACCACACGATGTCCCTCGGCGGCTGCACATGCCATCGTGCCCCCGGTCTGGATGCACTCGTCGTCGGGATGGGCGTGGAAGCACACGAGGGTCGACATCACCGGGGACACTAACGCCGCGCCGTGGCGCCACCGCGACGCAACCCGACGCCGGCGGGACCCTCAACCGGCGACCGCCCCGCCGGCGCGAAGGCCCGCGATCCCGGTGTCGTCGAGGCTGAGCCAGTCGGCGAGCACCTCGTCGGTGTGCTGGCCGGCATGCGCCGGCGGCCGCTGGATCTCGGCGGTCGTCCGGCTGAACCGAGGTGCCGGGGCGGGCTGGGGCACGCCGGCGACCTCGACGAAGGTGGATCGTGCGACGTTGTGGGGGTGACGGGTCGCCTCGCTCATCGTGAGCACCGGAGCGAAGCACACGTCGGTTCCTTCCATCACGGCGCACCACTCGTCGCGGGTCTTCGTCAGGAAGATCTCCGTCAGCGCCGACTTCAACCCTGCCCACGCGTTGCGGTCCATCTGTGCAGGCAGCTGCTCCCCACGGGCGGCGTAGACCTCGGCGAGCCCGGTGAGCTCCACGAGCTGGGCGTAGAACTGGGGCTCGATCGAACCGATCGACACGTAGGCCCCGTCGGCGCACTCGTAGGTGTCGTAGAAGTGCGACCCGGTGTCGAGGAGGTTGGTGCCCCGATCCTCGGACCAGATGCCCATCGCGGAGAAGGCCCACATCATGGTCATGAGGCTCGCAGCGCCGTCGACCATCGCAGCGTCGACGACCTGACCCTGACCGGAGCGCTGCGCTTCGAGCAGCCCGCACACCATCCCGAACGCCAGCAGCATGCCACCGCCTCCGAAGTCGCCGACGAGGTTGATCGGCGGGGTCGGCTTCTCCTCGGCCCGACCCAGGTGCGCGAGCACCCCGGCGAGCGCGATGTAGTTGATGTCGTGGCCGGCCGTCGGTGCGTACGGCCCGTCCTGACCCCAGCCGGTCATGCGCCCGTACACCAGCTTCGGGTTGCGGGCGGCACAGGCCTCCGGACCGAAGCCGAGGCGTTCGGTCACACCCGGTCGGAACCCCTCGATGAGTCCGTCGGCGTGCTCGACGAGATCGAGGAGCACCTCGAGACCCTCCGGTGACTTGAGGTCGACGGCGATCGAGCGTCGACCGCGGTTCAACACGTCGGAGGGCGGCACCGAGTGGTCGCCGCCGTAGGCGTTCGACGTCCGGTCCACGCGGATGACGTCCGCACCCATGTCGGCCAGCATCATCGCGGTGAACGGACCGGGGCCGATCCCTGCGACCTCGATGATCCTGATCCCGTTCAGCGGTCCCACGTGCATGCCCCCTCGGCTCCGGACTCTGTCGTGCGCAGGAGTGTTCCCGGGGCCGACCGGCGGGTCAAACCGCCGCCGCGTCGACCCCCGGCTCCGCGTGTGGGAACGGCGCGTGGCACGTCGATCTCACACGCGAACAGCGGGCTCCGGGCTCCGCGTGCGAGATCGACGCGTGGTCGGTCGATCTCACACGCGAAGAGCGGGCTCCGGGCGAACGGCCGCTAGGAGCGATGGACCTCGTGGCCGGCGACGAGCGTGCGACGGACCGACATCGTGTCGTCGAGCACCACGAGGTCGGCGACGTCACCGGGCCGGGCCCGCACGTCGTCGAGACCGAGCAGCCGGCGCTGCACACCTCCGCACGCGTCGACGGCCGACGCCAGGTCGAGGCCGACCCGCAGCAGCTGTCGGAGCACCTCGACCGGGGTGGCCACGCTCCCCGCGAGGGTCCCGTCGGACAGGGTGGCCCACCCGTCGCGCACGGTGACCGGGAGGTCGGCCTCCTCGGTCCAGCGATCCGGATCGTCGAGGCCGGCCGCAGCGATGGCGTCGGTCGTGGCCGCCACCCGCCCGCGGGCCGCGGCGAGAGTCAGACGGACGACCTCGTCGGCCACGTGGATCCCGTCGGCGATCAGCCCGACGACCAGGTGGGTGCGGGCCAACGCGACTGCGGCCGGACCCGGGTCACGTGAGGTGAGGCGGCGGTGCGCGTTCCAGCAGTGGGTCAGGTGGCGCGCCCCGGCGTCGACCGCTGCCATGGTGCAGGTGTCGCTCGCGTCGCTGTGGCCGATGCTGACGACGACCCCGCGCTCGACGAGGTGACGCACCAGGTCGAGCCCGCCCGGCAGCTCGGGGGCCAGCGTCACGAAGCCGACCTCCCCGGTTCGCAGCAGCGTGTCGGCCACCGCGACCGACGGGTCGAGGAAGGTCCGCTCGTCGTGCGCCCCCTTGAAACGGGCGTTGAGGAACGGCCCTTCGAGGTGGGCTCGGAGGAACCGGCACCCTCGCAGCGCGCCACGCTCCAGCGCCTGCTGCTGCTCGGTCCGGATCTCGGCTAGTGCCCCGAGCGCGTCGCGGTACCCGTCCACCGACAGACCGAAGAACGTCGGCTGCACCGCGGTCGCGCCGTGCGCAGCGAGCGACTCGGCAGCGACCCGGTATCCCTCTGCATCCGCGTCACGGAGGTCGACGCCTGCGAACCCGTTGACCTGCAGGTCGACCAGACCTGGGATCGCGACGTCGGTGCCGACCGGATCCGACCGGCCACCACCCACGCCGACCGCGGCGACGGTGCCGGCGGCACCGATCTCCACATCACCGGACACCCACTCCCCGTCGACCAACGCCTCCCGCACGCCGAGCCGGCGGGCACCGGGCACCGGATCGCTCATCGAGGCAGGTCGACCGGGATCGCCACGGGCGCGCCGTCCGCTGCAGCGGAGCGGTAGATCGCATCGGCCATCACGTGGGCGCGGAGCGCGTCGTCGACGTCGGGCCGCAGTCGTGGGGCCTCCCCGCCGTCGATGCTCGTGCGGACCGCTGCGAGGAAGTCGTCCTCGGAGCTCGTCGTGGGGATGCCCCGGGCGCTGAGCCAGTCGACGAGGTCCTGGTGACCGCCGACCACCTCTTCGCCGTCGGAGGTCTGACGCCTGACGGGACCGACGTCGTCGGCATCCAACGTGATCGTCGCCCGTTCGCAGAACACCTCCATGCGACGCTGGCTCGGGCGTGCGAGCACGTCGTGCCAGACCGAGGCGAGGCTCCCCGTCGCACCGCTTCTGAACTTCACGAGCGAGCTCACCGAGTCCTCGATGCCGTCGATGCCGTGGAAGAACGACTGGTGCGCGGCGACCGAGTCGACCGCTCCGAACAGCCACTCGAGCAGGTCGAGGTCGTGGATGGAGTGCTCGAGCAGCGCTCCGGATCCGGCGAGCGCCCTGTCGCTGCGCCAGGTCGACGCGTACATCCCCTGGGTCGGGATGTACTGGTCGTCGCGGAAGACCACGTTCATCACCCGACCCGACGTGGGGTCCTCCACCATCTCGCGCAGCACCAGCATCGTCGGGCTGGTCCGCATCACCAGTCCGACCATGTTGACGATGCCGGCGTCGTGGACGACCTCGACGAGCTCGCGGGAGCTCGCCAGATCGACCGACAGCGGCTTCTCGCAGAACACCGGCACGCCGGACTCCGCAGCGAGGCGGACCATCCCCAGGTGCTCGGAGGTCCAGGTGCAGACGAACACGGCGTCGGATGCCGCGACGACGTCCTCGGGCCGATCCGCGACCTCGGCACCCTGACCACCCGCGAGTCCCGCAGCACGCTCCCGGTCCGGGTCGTAGACCGCCACGATGGTGTTGTCGACGCCGGTCGACCCCGGTGTCGACGCGGCGTCGCGGGAGAGGTTGAGCTGGATGGCGTGGTACGCGGCGATGAGACCGGCACCGAGGAGCCCGACACGGATGGTCACCGCCGCAGCGTAGGACCCCGGCGGAGCGCGAGGGACTGGCCTACCGTTCGAGGCATGACCGTGACGTTCGGGGTCCACACCGGACCGGCCAACACCACCGTCGAGGATCTCCGGTCGCTGTGGCGGCGCATCGAGGAGCTGCCGTTCGACTGGATCTCGATCTGGGACCACTTCTACGCCGCCGACGGTCGCTCCACGAACTGCCTGGACGCGGTCGTTGCGCACACCGCGCTGGCGATGGACACCGAGCGGGTGCGCTGCGGTTCGCTCGTGTACTGCGCCGGCTATCGCCATCCCGGGGTGCTGGCGAACGCGATCGCCGGCATCGATCAGCTCTCCGGCGGACGGGTCGACGTCGGCGTCGGTGCCGGCTGGCTCGGCGACGAGTACCGGGCCTACGGCATCCCGTTCCCGGCGGCCGGACGGCGACTCGACCTCATGGAGAAGTTCGTCCGCTGCCTCCGGGGCTTGCTTCGCAACGACTCGTTCAGCTTCGACGGCGAGCTCTTCACCCTCACCGACGCGGTCGTCGATCCACGTCCGGTCCAGTCCGAGGTGCCGATCTGGATCGGTGGCGGCGGCGAGCGGCGCACGTTGCGGATCGTCGCAGAGCTCGCCGACGGGTGGAACGTCCCGTTCATCGGACCCGACGACTACGCCCGCAAGCGTGACGTGCTCGCCGGGTACTGCGCCGACATCGGCCGTGATCCCGCCGAGGTGCGTTGCTCGGTCAACGTCGGCTGCGCTCCCGACGACCGATCCCTGCACCGTCAGTTCGGCGACATCGCCGAGTTCGTCCGACCGGGTGTGCTGATGGGCTCGACCGACGAGATGGTCCACGCGATCGGCCGCTACGTCGACGCGGGCGCCGTGCAGATCAACGTGGCGTTGCGGGCACCGTTCGAGCTCGACGCGCTGGAGCACCTCGCAGCCGCGATCCGCCAGCTCGGCGACTCGTGAGCCACCTCGTGAGCCACGAGCTCCGCCGACCTCGCATCGACGACCTGACCCGAACCACGACCTACGTCGTCGGCAGCCGCCAGTCCCGACCGAACCGGCCGTCGACGGACTGCCCGTTCTGCGTCGGCGGGCTCGAGGCACCCGAGCCCTACGACGTCCGCTGGTTCGTGAACCGCTGGCCGTCGATGGACGACGACCGCTGCGAGGTGGTGCTCTACACGCCTGAGCACGACGCGCCGCTCTGGTCGCTCGGCGTCGACGGCGCGCGCCGAGTCGTCGACCTGTGGGCCCACCGGACCGCTGCACTCGGCGCCCGCGACGATGTCGGCTACGTGCTGGTGTTCGAGAACCGCGGCGACGAGGTCGGCGCCACGATCCCCCACCCCCACGGCCAGATCTACGCGTTCGCCGACGTGCCACCGGTCCCGCTGCGTGAGCTCGTCGACGGGGTGCTGGCGCCCGATCAGGTGCCCGACGAGCTCGTCGTCGCCGAGCACGGCGACTGGCGCACATGGGTTCCGTCCGCGCCGACGTGGCCGTACGAGCTGCGGCTCGCTCCTCGTCGGCAGGCGCCGGACCTGGTGGACGAGAGCTGCGACCGCGACGGACTCGCCGCCGCGCTGGTCGACGCTCTGGCCCGCATCGACCAGCTCTTCGACGCACCGATGCCATACATGATGTGGGTCCACCAGCGCCCGACCGACGGCGGCAACTGGCCCGGGGCGAGGGTGCACCTCCACCTCTGCCCGCTGTACCGCTCACCGGGGGTGCAGCGCTACGTGGCTGCAGCCGAGCAGGGCGGCGGCGTGAACTTCGACCCCGTGGTCCCAGCGGAAGCGGCCGCGCAGCTTCGGGACCTCGCCGGGATCACGACACCGTGACGGTCTCGGCGTTCGCCCCGGGGCGCGTCAACCTCATCGGCGATCACACCGACTACATGGGCGGAGCGGTGCTGCCGATGGCGGTGCAGATGGGCACGACCGTCACCGGCGAGTACCGCGCCGACGACCCTGCACCGGCTCGAGTGGTCCTGCGTTCCGATCGCCTCGACGGCATCGTCGAGGTGGACCTCCCGGTGCTGGACCCGTCGGTGATCCGACCGCGTTGGGGTCGCTACCCCGCCGGGGTCGCGGCTGTGCTGGGCAGCACCGTCGGCTTCGACGGCACGGTGAGCTCGGATCTCCCGATCGGTGGCGGCCTCTCCTCCAGTGCCTCGCTGGAGGTTGCGACCGCGCTCGTCCTCGGCGCACCGACCGATGCGCTCGAGCTCGCCCGGTTGTGCCGTCGGGCCGAGGTCACCGCCACCGGGGTGCCGTGCGGGATCATGGATCAGCTGGCGGTCACCGCCGGCGTCGAGGGCCACGCGCTGCTCATCGACTGCGCGACCGAGGACGTCACCCCCGTCCGGGTTCCCGACGCAGCCACGTTCTGGGTGTTCGATTCCGGACAGGCACGTGAGCTGGCGGGTTCGTCCTACGCGGAGCGCAGGACGCAGGCCGAGGCAGCGGCCGCGATCGTCGGTCCGTTGCCCCACGCGTCGATGGCTGCCATCGCATCGCTCGTGGACCCGGTGCTGCGCGCACGAGCACGTCACGTGCGTACCGAATGCGACCGCGTCCACGCCTTCGCCGCCGCGCTGTCGGCGTGCGACCTGGTCCGCGCCGGCGAGTTGATGCTCGACAGCCACCGGTCGCTGCGCGACGACTACGAGGTCTCGACGCCGCTGCTCGACGCGATGGTCGAGGATCTGGTGCGCATCCGGGGTGTCCACGGTGCCCGACTCACCGGGGCCGGCTTCGGCGGGTGCGTGGTCGTCCTGGCCGAACCCGACGTGACGCTGGCCGGCACCCGCGTGCAGCCCTCCGCCGGCGCCCGACTCGTCGACCCACCGAACCCGCAGCCCCCGCCGAACTTGTAGCCCACGGTCGCTGCGGCGACCGCCCACCTACAACAACGCCGGCCCCCGCCGAACTTGTAGCCCACGGTCGCTGCGGCGACCGCCCACCTACAACAAGGCGGGGTGACGAATGGGCTGGACGCAACATCCGCTCGACGGAGAACATCGGCGGATGGACGCGGACGAACCGGAGCACGACGCCACCAGCGCGGAGCGCCTCGGCCCACCGGTGCCGTCAGAGGCGCAGGAAGCGGCAGCCCGGCTTCCCACCAAACCCGACGCGGTCGTCCTCGTCGGCGAACGCGTCAGGGTCCGCCCGGCGACCCTCCACGACGCCGCCAGGTTGTTCGCCATCAGCAACGGGGAACCGGTGACACGCCTCGGTCGATCGATCGACGCCTACGACCCCGATGAGCTGGTCTGGCGCTTCGTGCCCGTCGGGCCGTTCGGGTCTCCCGGGGACTACGCCGAGCACCTCGGCTCGATCATCGACCGCCCCGACTGGCGGACCTTCGTGGTCGAGGACGTCACCACCGGCGAGGCGCTCGGCTCGGCCAGCCTCATCGCCAACTCACCCGCGGACCTGAAGGTCGAGATCGGAGCACTGTGGTGCACCCCCGCGGTCCAGGGGATGGGGGTGATGCAAGAAGCGTGCCTGCTCCTGCTCACCCATCTGTTCGCGCTCGGCTACCAGCGGGTGGAGTGGAAGTGCCACGCCGGCAACGCACGATCCCGCGCATCGGCCGCACGGCTCGGGTTCCGCTTCGAGGGCGTGCAGGACCACCACATGATCACGAAGGGACGCCGTCGCGACACGGCGTGGTTCCGGATCCTGGCCGACGAGTGGGATCAGGTCGAGGTCGGCGGCGGCTGACGCGACAGCAGCTGGGCCTTCTGCGCCTCGAACTCGGCGTCGGTGAGGTGACCCTGGTCGTGCAGAGCGACGAGCTTCGTGAGCTCGTCGGCGACCGATCCGCTGCCCTCCGCCGGCTGGCGGACCCGGTCGAACTTGCGGTTCTCGTTGTCCTCCATCGTCTGGTACAGGAGGTTCTGCACCATCACCGGGTTGCGGATGTCCTCGAAGCGCTGGACGCCGCCTTGGCCGGCCGACTCGATCATCAGGTCACCGGCGCGGACCAGCCGCTCACCGAGGTGCTGGTGGAAGAAGACCGTGTTGATCCGCTCCAGCGGGATCTCGATGCCCTGCTTGGAGATGATCCCCTCACGGTAGATGCAGCGATCGGTCGTGATGACGAAGTTCGTCGAGTACCACTTGACGAGGCGCTGCAGCAGGTACAGGACCGCGACGACGATCAGCACCACTGCGAGCCACTTCCCTGACTTCAGGAGCAGTCCGTCGCCACCACGCGTCAGGAGGAAGATGCCGAACGCCACCGACAGCAGCACCCAGATGACCGACCAGAACATCATGATCCAGTGCGGGTGCTCGTCCACGACGATGCGCTCGTTGGCGTGCAGGTTGCTCCGGTCGTACGGCACGGCGGTCAGCGTAACGGGACAGAGCCGCCGCGGGCCGTGACCATGCGTCGGACCCGAACCCTGTCGAGCGTGGCTGTCAGGGACCGCTGGTACGTTCGCCGACGGTGGCTACCGAGACACATGCACAGCCGACACCGGAGCCCGACGACGACGAGCGCTTCCTGCGCGGGCTGAACCCCCACCAGCGCGCGGCTGTGCTGTCGGCGGCGTCGCCGCTGCGGATCCTCGCGGGCGCCGGGTCCGGCAAGACGAGGGTGCTGACGCATCGGATCGCGTACCGGGCCGAGACCGGCACCCTCGATCCGCACCGGGTTCTCGCTGTCACCTTCACCCGCAAGGCAGCGGGCGAGCTGCGTGGACGGCTCGGCCGCCTCGGCCTGCGCGACGGCGTCCACGCCGGCACCTTCCACGCGATCGCCTACGCACAGCTCCGCCAGCGGTGGGAGGAGCGCGGCGTCCGCCCGCCGGAGCTGCTCGATCGCAAGGTCGGCTTCGTCGCCCGGTTGATCCCCGGTCGGGGACGGAGCGACCGCACGACGCCGCTCGACGTGGTGGCCGAGATCGAGTGGGCCGCAGCTCGTCGCATCCCGCCCGAACGCTACGAACCAGAGGCGACCAAGGCCCGCAGGCGACCGCCGCTCGATCTGGCCACCGTCGCCACCGTCTACGACCGATACGAGGAGCAGAAGAAGCGTCGGCGTCTCGTCGACTTCGACGACATCCTCCGACTCGCCGCACGCGACCTCGAGGCGGATCCCGTGTACGCGGCCGCCCGACGTTGGCGCTTCCGGCACCTCTTCGTCGACGAGTTCCAGGATGTGAACCCGCTGCAGCACCACCTGCTGGAGCAGTGGCTCGGCCCGGAGTCCGACCTCTGCCTCGTCGGCGACCCGAACCAGGCGATCTACGCGTGGAACGGCGCCGACGCCCGCTACCTCGTCGACTTCGACCGCTGGTTCCCCGGTGGCGAGACGGTGACGCTCGAGGACAACTACCGCTCCACGCCGCAGATCCTCGCGGTCGCCAACGGCGTGCTGCAGATGGGTGCCAACGTGCCCATCCGCCTGCGCCCCCACCGGCCGGCCGGCCATGTCCCGACGGTCCGCGCGTTCGAGGACGACGTCGCGGAGGCACGCGCGGTGACCCGTGCGTGCCGCGACGCCCACCGTCCGGGTGTCCCCTGGTCGGCGCAGGCGGTGCTCGTGCGCACGAACGCACAGGCATCGCTGCTCACCGAGGCGATGGCGGCGACCTCGGTCCCCCACCGCGTCCGAGGCGCCGGTCGGCTCCTGGAGCAGCCGGAGGTCGTCGAGGCGTTGAGCACCATGCGTCGGTCGACCTCGTTGGATGTCGCGCTCGCCGACCTCGACCACGACGCCGACTCCGGTGAGCACCTCACCGAGGACAGAGCGGCCAACGTGGCCGAGGTCGTCCGCCTCGGCCGCGAGTACCAGGCGCTGGAACCTGCGGGCGACATCGGCGCGTTCCTCGCCTGGCTCAGCGCCACCCTCCGGGATGAGGACCGAGGCAGCGGCGATGCCGTGGAGATCGTCACGTTCCACGCAGCGAAGGGGCTCGAGTGGTCGGTCGTGCACGTCGCGGGTCTCGAGGAGGGGTACGTGCCGATCCACCACGCCGAGACCGTCGACGACGTCGAGGAGGAGCGCCGACTCCTCTACGTCGCGCTCACGAGGGCCCGCGACGAGCTGCACTGCACATGGGCGCGGAAGCGCACGTTCGGGTCACGGACGATGAAGCGCTCGCCGTCGCCGTGGATCGAGTCCATCGAGGCCACCCTCGGCGTCGCCCCCACCCAGGTGACCCGCAGCGCCGGTGCGGAGCGGGCCCGCGCAGCGCGCCGACAGCTCCCAACGTCGCCGGCACGGACCTCGGGGCCAGAGCGTGACGTGTTCGAGGCGCTGCGCTCGTGGCGCCGCGAGCAGTCACGCGCCGCAGACGTGCCGGCCTTCGTCATCTTCAACGACGCCACCCTGACCGCCATCGCGGAGCGACGGCCGCGCACCAGGTCCCAGTTGCTGCAGGTCCCCGGCGTCGGCGAGGTCAAGGCGCAGCGCTTCGGCGACGACGTCCTCCGCATCGTCGCGGCCCTCGACCCGTGATCACGAACGACGACGTCGGACGTCGGCGATGGACCGCGACCCCGACCCCCGGTCGGCGCCGGCAGCGCAGGTGGCTGGCGTCTCAGGTGTCGCGGGCGGCGAGGAGCTCGGCGAAGCGCCCTGGATCGAACGCGATGAACAGCGCCTCGGCTTCTGCTCGCAGCTCGCCGTCCGCGACGATCGTCCCCCGCGCCCAGATCTTGCGGCCCTCACGCCGGTCGAGCCACCCCTCGAGCCGCAACGGCGTGTGCAGCGGTGTCGGACGCCGGTAGTCGACGACCAGGTGCGCTGTCATGCCCTGGGTTCCCGACAGCGACTGCGCCGCGCCGAGCAGCTCGTCGAACGCCGCTGCCACGTAGCCGCCGTGCACGCAGCCCGGCGGCCCCTCGTAGGCGGAGCCGAAGGCGACGTCGCACACCACGCGGTCACGTTCGTAGCGCAACGTCATCGGAGGCGACATCGGGTTGGCGAGGCCGATGAACGGGCTGTGGTCGAAGAACGCCCAACGCTCGGCGTCGTCGGGATCGACGGCACCACCGGCCATCGCCGCCTCGGCGAACCCCTGGTACTGCTGACCGGCCGGCAGCGAGCCCAGGAGCGCGGCGAGCCCTTCGAGGTCGTCGGCCGCAGCACTCAGCTCCTCGGTCGTCGCCGTCGTCGAGGTCAGGTGCTCGATGATCTCCCGCATGGCCTGGGCGAGCCGTCGCACCTCCACCCGCCGAGGCGTCGCGGCGAGGGCCGCGAGCCCGTCGATGCGCGGACTCGTGACCGCATCGTCGGCATCAGAGCGGTCGGCGCTCACATCGGCTCCACGTCGTACACGGCGAGCACCGGCGTGTGGTCCGACGGCTTCGTGCCCTTGCGTGCGTTGCGGTCGATGAGGTCGATGCGGACCCTGTCCGCGAGTGCGAGCGACGCCAGGAGGAAGTCGATGCGCATCCCTCGCCGCTTGTGGAAGTCGCCGTTGCGGTAGTCCCAGTACGAGAAGATCCCGTCGTCGGGATAGCGGCGTCGCAGGGTGTCCACCAGACCCCACTGCACGACGTGGCCGAGCGCCGCGCGCTCTGCCGGGGTGACGTGCGTCGAACCTTCGAACGCTGCAGGGCTCCAGACGTCCTGGTCCGTCGGAGCGATGTTCCAATCACCGAGCAGCACCAGCAGCTCGTCGGGCGAGTGGTGCGCGTCGAGGTGGGACCGCAGACGGGCGAGCCAGTCGAGCTTGTACGCGTAGTGGTCGTGGCCCACCTCACGTCCGTTCGGCACGTACACGGTGCCGACGCGGACGCCACCGCAGGTGGCCCACAGCATCCGGGCGTCGGGATCCGGCTCCCGTCCGTCCTCGAAGCCGGCGACGACGGCCTCGATGCCGACCCTCGACAGGATCGCCACCCCGTTCCAGCGACCCTCGCCGTGGTGGACCGAGTCGTAGCCGATCCGTTGGAAGTCCATCCCCGGGAACTGGGCATCGGACATCTTCGTCTCCTGCAGGCACAGCACGTCGGGCTGCACGTCGGCGAGCCACTCCAGCACCCTCGGCAGACGGGCGTTCAGCGAGTTCACGTTCCACGTCGCGATCAGCACCGCGGCAATCTACGCGACCCTCGGCGCCGCCGAGCCGGGCCGCGCAGCACTGCGGTGGAACCCGAGCCACGCGGCCGGAGGGCGACATCACCGCACCGGTAGGCTCACCGCCGTGAGCGACACCTACTCCCGTCCCGGAGCACCTCTGGCAGCTGCGGATCCAGCCACCACCGAACCTCTCGGTCCCAACGCCTGGCTGGTCGAGGAGAAGTACGAGCAGTTCCTCGCCGATCCCTCCTCTGTGAGCGAGACGTGGCGCGACTTCTTCGCCGACTACAACCCTCCCGGCCGAGCACGGAGCGCCCCGGCGGCGCGCACGGCACCGGTCCCGGCGACCCCTGCGACCACGAACGGCGTCGCCAACGGCCCGACGACCTCCACAGCAGCACCCTCCACGACAGCACCCTCCACGACAGCACCCTCCTCGACAGCACCCTCGACGGCACCACCGTCATCGACAGCAGCATCGACGGGCACCGGCGCCGCCACGATGGAGGGCGAGCCGATCCGGGGCGTCGGGGCGCGCATCGTCGCCAACATGGAGGCCAGCCTCGACGTGCCGACGGCGACGTCGTTCCGCGTGCTGCCGGCCAAGCTCCTCGAGGTCAACCGGAGCGTGATCAACGGCTACCTGGGCCGCACCAGGGGTGCAAAGGTGAGCTTCACCCACCTGATCGGCTTCGCGCTCGTCCGGGCGATCGCCGATCACGTCCCCGTCATGAACAACCACTTCGTGGAGGGGCCCGACGGCAAGCCCCGACTCGTCCACGAACCTCACGTCGGCCTGGGGCTCGCAGTCGACATGGAGAAGGCCGACGGCACGCGCACCCTCGTCGTGCCGGTCATCAAGGACGCCGACACGATGGACTTCGAGACCTTCAGCGCCGTCTACGACGAGCTGATCCGCAAGTCCAAGACCAACAAGCTCACCGTCGACGACTTCCAGGGCGCGACGGTCACGCTCACGAACCCCGGGACGATCGGGACCGAGCGCTCGGTCCCACGTCTGATGCCCGGCCAGGGTGCGATCATCGGCGCCGGGGCGCTCGGGTATCCCACCGAGTACGCGGGCGCCGACCCCCGGACCATCGCCGACCTCGGCATCTCGAAGGTCCTCACCATCAGCTCCACCTACGACCACCGGATCATCCAGGGTGCGGAGTCGGGTCTTCTGCTCAAGAAGGTCGAAGAGCTCCTGCTCGGCGCAGAGGACTTCTACGACTCGGTGTTCCGCTCGATCGGCGTGCCCTACGAGGCAGTCCGGTGGCGCCAGGACGTCGTCGGCGACGAGGGCCGGGAGACGGCACAGGTCGTCAAGCAGATGCAGGTCTCGACGCTCATCAACATGTACCGGGTGCGAGGCCACCTGATCGCGGACCTCGATCCGCTGTCGGCGAACCCGCCGGAGATGCACGCCGAGCTCGACCCAGCGACCTACGGGCTGACGATCTGGGACCTCGACCGGGAGTTCCTGACCGGCAGCGAGAACGGCATCTACGCACCCGTGGGCGGGGTGACCCACCAGCGGCTCGGCGATCTCCTGCACGTCCTGCGCGACGCGTACTGCCGCACCATCGGCATCGAGTTCGGCCACATCCAGGAGCCCGAGGAGAAGCGCTGGATCCAGGAGCACGTCGAGGGCCAGTCGATCCGGGTCGACGTCGCCGATCAGCGTCACATCCTCACCAAGCTCAACGGGGCCGAGGCACTCGAGAAGTTCCTCGCCACCAAGTACCTGGGCCAGAAGCGCTTCGGCCTCGAAGGGGCCGAAGCGCTCATCCCCCTGCTCGACGCGATCCTCGAGCAGGCCGCCGACAACGGGATGGACTCGGCGGTGCTCGGCATGCCGCACCGCGGGCGCCTCAACGTGCTGGCCAACATCGTCGGCAAGTCCTACGACCAGCTGTTCCGGGAGTTCGAGGGCTACGTCGACCCGGACTCGATCCAGGGTTCGGGCGACGTCAAGTACCACCTCGGCCAGGAGGGCACCTTCACCAGCCGCGAGGGAGCAGCGCTCCCGCTCGCCCTGGCCGCGAACCCGTCGCACCTCGAGGCGGTGGACCCGGTCGTGGAAGGCATGGTCCGAGCGAGGATGGACCAGATCCCCCACGACCGGAACCGGCGGTTCCCGGTGCTGCCGGTGCTCATGCACGGCGATGCAGCGTTCGCCGGTCAAGGGGTGGTCGCCGAGACGCTCAACCTGTCGCTCATCAAGGGCTACCGCGTCGGCGGCACCATCCACGTCATCGTCAACAACCAGCTCGGGTTCACCACGCCACCGGAGTCAGCGCGCTCCTCGGAGTACCCGACCGACATCGCGAAGGCGGTGCAGGCCCCGATCCTGCACGTCAACGGCGACGACCCCGAGGCATGCGTCCGCGTCGCCCGCCTGGCGTTCGCGTACCGCCAGCAGTTCCACAAGGACGTCGTGATCGACATGGTGTGCTATCGCCGCCACGGCCACAACGAGGGCGACGACCCGAGCTACACCCAACCGCTCATGTACCGGAAGATCGACGGCCTCCGCAGCGTCCGCAAGCGCTACGTCGAGACCCTCGTGCGTCGCGGCGACCTCACCCTCGACGAGGCCGAGCAGGCACTCGAGGA
>JAFDWA010000742.1 GCA_018268735.1 Actinomycetota bacterium
GGGGTTGAAGTTCGCGATTCGTGAGGGTGGTCATACGGTGGGTGCTGGTCGGGTGACGAAGATCCTGAAGTAGCACCTGTCCGAACCAGCGGCTTGTCCACCCGGTCCGGGAGCCACCACACTGTCGGTGCCCCGGGTCGACGCAGGCAGGCGAGCGCCAGATCCGTCAGCGCCAGATCCGGCAACATCAGATCCAGCAACATCAGATCCAGTAGGAAGTGGGAGCCATGGCCTCCGACAAGCGGGTCGCCGTGACCCTCGAGTGCACCGAGTGCAAGCGTCGCAACTACATCACCAACAAGTCGAAGGTGAACGACCGCGAGCGCATCGAGCTCAAGAAGTACTGCCGTTGGGACCGTCGACACACGGTCCACAAGGAGACGCGCTGAGGTTCCCACGGCGTCGGTCGTCGGTGTCGGCACGGCGGGCCCGCAGCGTCTAACCTCGCACGACGACGTCGTTCGCGAGGTCCTGGCAGCCATGCGTCGCCGCAGCAGGACCAGGCATCGAGCGCGCGACGACAGAGGGCAGTGGCTCAATTGGTAGAGCACCGGTCTCCAAAACCGGCGGTTGGGGGTTCGAGTCCCTCCTGCCCTGCTCAACTCCGAGAGGTCTCCAGACGATGGCGATGAACCGAGAGCAGAAGCGCGCGATGCAGCGTGCGGGCCAGATGAACGACGACGGCACGATGGCGGCGCGTGATCGTCGTGCACCGGCGCAGAAGCTCAAGTCGGAGCGGACCCGCCCGGCAGAGTTCATGCGTGAGGTCCGTGCCGAGATGCGGAAGGTCTCCTGGCCGACCCGGCCGGAGGTGATCCGCTACTCGGTGATCGTGCTCGTCGCGCTCCTCGTCTTCGGTCTCGGGGTGTTCGTCGTGGACTACGTGTTCGGCGAGCTGTTCCGATTCGTGCTCGACACGGGGACCACCACGACCGGAGCCGGCCTCCTGCCGTCCCTCCCGACGACCTACTGACCGTGCCGACCTGTCGTGTTGAAGCCGGTCTGCTGCCCGAGAGAGATCAATGACTGACGACACCGTGAACCTCCCCGACGACGCAGAGGAGGCCGTGATCGCCTCCGACGCCGACGATTCCGCCACCATGCCCCAGGAGGCCGGCGTCGCCGCAGCAGCCGATTCCGACCTCGAGGCGGCGCTCGAGAACGTGGCGGCCGTGGAGGAGCTCATCGCCGACGTCGACGGCGACGACACCGACGAGGATGCCGTCGAGGCGCTCGCCGAGGCCGAGGACATCGACCCCGACGGCGTGCTCGTCGAGTCACCTGCGTCGTCGGCGTCCGACGACGGCGGTGACGACCGCGACCTCGACGACGAGCCGGACATCGAGGTCCTCGACGAGGACGAGCTCCTCGACGAGGAGCCACCCGCCCCGAAGCCCGAGTCCCCCTACGACCGGCCCGGCAAGTGGTACGTGCTGCACACCCAGTCCGGCTACGAGAAGAAGGTCCGTCAGAACATCGAGGCTCGGCGGGCGTCCATGAACATGGAGTCCCGGATCCACGAGGTCGTCATCCCGATGGAGGACGTCGTCGAGTTCAAGCAGAACAAGAAGGTCATCGTCCAGAAGAAGATGTTCCCCGGCTACCTCCTCGTGCGTTGCACGTTGGACGACGACAGCTGGTACGTGATCCGCAACACGCCGGGTGTGACGGGATTCGTGGGGGCGGGCAACAAGCCGCAGCCGTTGCCGCGCCGAGAGGTGGAGCACTTCCTGCAGGTCAAGGACGAGACGCAGGAGAAGGTGCCGAAGGCCACCCGCGCCACGCGCCAGTACGAGATCAACGAGACCGTGAGGGTCAAGGAGGGTCCGTTCGCGGACTTCTCCGGGGAGATCGTCGAGATCAACGAGGACCAGATGCGCGTCAAGGTGCTCGTCAACATCTTCGGCCGGGAGACCCCTGTCGAGCTCGAGTTCTCCCAGGTCGCCAAGCTCTGAGCCGGTCGCCGCGTGGCGTCGCCGTCGCTGCGGCAGGTCAGAGTCGGCTCCCACGGGTGCCGGGTTGTGCCGGTGGGGCCTGCGGGACCAGAATGATGGGTCGATCCGGCCGCTGACCGCAGCCGAATGCGTGCGGCAGGGCCCGATCACCTCCTGGGTTGCCGTCGATGGTCGCCGTCGATCCGCACCGACGGGTCGTTCCGAAGCTCGAAGAAAGTGGAGTCATGGCCAAGAAGAAGGTCGTCGCCATCGTCAAGATCCAGATCCAGGCGGGTCAGGCGTCGCCGGCGCCGCCCGTCGGCACGGCGCTGGGTCCCCACGGCGTGGCGATCATGGACTTCTGCAAGGAGTACAACGCCCGCACCGAGGCGCAGCGGGGGACGATCATCCCCGTCGAGATCTCGATCTACGAGGACCGCACCTTCTCGTTCGTCACGAAGACCCCGCCAGCCCCGACGCTCATCCGCGAGGCTGCCGGACTGGAGAAGGCCGCGGAGAACCCGGGTCGTGGCTTCGTGGGGCGCATCACCGAAGCCCAGCTCACGGAGATCGCGACGACCAAGCTGCCGGACCTCAACACCGACGACCTCGACGCAGCGAAGCTGCAGATCGCCGGCACGGCCCGCTCGATGGGCATCGAGGTCGTCTGACCGACCCGCCGGCGTCGCCGGCGAACCGACGGGACGATCCGTCGGCACCCCCACCCGGGAGGACCTCGCCCGGGCATCCGGGCCACATGAGGGAGAACCGGAAGGATTCGACATGGCACACGGCAAGCGGTACCTCGACGCGACCAAGCGATACGACCGGGAGCGCCACTACTCCCTCGACGAGGCGATCGACGTCGTCAAGCTCCTCGCGACGGCGAAGTTCGACGAGACCGTGGAGGTCGTCGTGCGTCTCGGGGTGGATCCCCGCAAGGCGGACCAGATGATCCGTGGCACCGTCGCCCTCCCCTCCGGGACCGGCAAGGACGTCCGGGTTGCTGTGTTCGCTCAGGGCGACGCCGCCGCTGCGGCGTCGGCGGCAGGCGCAGAGCTCGTCGGCGCCGAGGATCTCGCCACCCAGATCGAGGGCGGCATGCTCGACTTCGACGTCACGATCGCCACCCCGGACCTGATGCCGTTGGTCGGTCGGCTCGGTCGTGTGCTCGGGCCCCGAGGCCTCATGCCGAACCCCAAGACCGGCACCGTCACCCCGGATCCGGCCAAGGCGGTCGAGGAGTTCAAGGGCGGCAAGGTCGAGTACCGGACCGATCGCAACGGCAACGTGCACGTCGGGATCGGCAAGGCGAGCTTCACCAGGGAGGCGCTGCTCGCGAACTTCGACGCGATCCACGAGGAGCTCCTCAAGGCCAAGCCCAGCTCCGCGAAGGGCCGCTACATCCGCAAGGCCACCATCAGCTCGACCATGGGTCCCGGCGTCCACCTCGACATCGCCCACCTCGAGAGCTGAAGTCCCCTCCCAGCCCCCGCCCGCTCACCTGCCCTGAACTCGGGCGTGGGCGACCAGTGGGTGGTCGTTGTTGCCCGAGTTCGGTGGAGGTACGTGCGTCCGGGGAGCGGTGCCGGGTTCGCTCAGCCGTCGGGGGTTCGGTAGCATCTGTCGGTCCCCTTCGGGGGACCTGAACACCGCCCCGAAGAGGGCGACCGAGATCTGACACTCGCCAGAGACCCCACGGCGCACCGGACGGTGCAGAACGGGCCCAGGCGTTCACCCCCGACCGGAGCGACCCGGCCGGGCCCCGAGCGGCATCGGACACCATCGGTGCACGATCCGGGGTCGAGCGCCACCGGCCCACCTGGGTAGGTGGACACCTGTTCCGAGAGCCGTCCCCCGGGTCGGTCGAGGAGGCGTCCGCTGATGCGGGCGCTGGATCCCGACCCAGGAGGGTTGCGACCGCAGCCCCGGAACCGGGCCGCCCTGACGGGCTGCCCCCGAGACAGATGGAAGGAGGTGTCAGATGGAGAACCCGAGGCCGGAGAAGGTGGCCGTCGTGGACGAGGTCAAGGACAGGTTCCAGGCCTCCGACGCGGTGATCATCACCGAGTACCGTGGCCTGACGGTCCAGGACCTGCAGGGACTGCGCACCTCGTTGCGTGCTGCCGGCGGTGAGTACCGCGTGTACAAGAACACCCTCGTGCGGCGGGCGACGAGCTCGCTCGACCTCGCCCTCGACGAGCAGCTGCTCGGACCGACGGCGCTCACGTTCGTCGGCCAGAAGGCCGACGGCACGCCGGGCGACGTCGTCACGGTGGCGAAGGCCCTCAAGGCGTTCGCGAAGTCCAACCCGCTGCTCGTGTTGAAGGGCGGTGTGCTGGGCGATTCGCTGCTCGACGAGGCGGCGTTGTCACGCCTGGCGGAGGTCGCACCCCGGGAGGAGCTGCTCGCTCGTCTCGCCGGTGGCATGGCAGCGCCCATGCAGAACTTCGCCAGCTTGCTCAACGCGATCCCGCAGAAGATGGCGTACGCGCTGCAGGCGCTGATCGAGGCCGGTGGTGCGAGCGATGCTCCCGAACCGGTCGCCGAGACGGCGACCGCCGATGAACCCACCGCCGAGGCGGACCCAGCGGACACCGCTGAGGCGGGGACGACGGCAGATGCCGCCGACCCTGCAGTTGACACGGATCAGGACGAGACCCCCGCCGACGGTGGGGACGCGGTCGAGGCGAGCGCCGACGACGCCGCGCAGGAACAGGAGTGACGGAAATGGCAACCAAGGAAGAGATCCTCGACGCGATCTCCAGCATGACGGTGCTCGAGCTCTCCGAGCTGCTGAGCGAGTTCGAGGAGCGCTTCGGCGTGACCGCGGCCGCCCCGGTGGCGGTCGCTGCGGCCGCTCCGGCGGGGGGTGGGGCCGACGGTGGCGCTGCCGAGGAGGAGAAGACCAGCTTCGACGTGATCCTCACCGACGCCGGCGACAAGAAGATCGGCGTCATCAAGGAGGTGCGCGGCCTCACGAGTCTGGGGCTCAAGGAGGCCAAGGACCTCGTGGAGTCCGCCCCCAAGGCCATCCTCGAGGGCGTGTCCAAGGACGAGGCGGAGAAGGCCAAGGAGGCCATCGAGGGGGCCGGAGGCTCCGTCGAGGTCAAGTGAGCTGAGCCCGATCCGGGTTCTCCCGGGTCACCAACCCGTGACAGGCTGCGGTCCGGTCGGCGTGCGCCGACCGGACCGCAGCCTGTTCGCTTCCCGGGTTTCTGGCGCGGATGCTTGACCCTGGGTGCACGCCTTCGTACGCTCCCGTGACCAGCCGGGGGCCCCTGGGGGCACCTCCACCGGCCTGCTTGACCGACGCCACGCGCCCGCATAGGCTGC
Source organism: Actinomycetota bacterium (assembly GCA_018268735.1). Taxonomy (GTDB): domain Bacteria; phylum Actinomycetota; class Acidimicrobiia; order Acidimicrobiales; family Microtrichaceae; genus Dermatobacter. The sequence continues at coordinate 5,271 of JAFDWA010000742.1, forward strand.
TCGGTTGCCGTGCCCTGCCGTTCGTCGTCCGAAGCAAGTTCAGCTCCGGCGACGCGCGCTCCGGCCACGGTGACCACCCGCCGCCCGTCCAGCGCTCACAGGGAGTAGGTCCTTGTCCTCTCGCGTCAACTTCCGCGACCGCTATTCGTTCGCGAACCTCGACGAGGTTCTCGACCCGCCGAACCTGATCGCCGTCCAGCGGGAGTCGTTCAAGTGGTTCGTCGAGCACGGCCTCGCCGACACCTTCCGCGACATCTCGCCGATCAAGGACTTCACCGAGACGCTCAGCCTCGAGCTCGAGTTCGATCCGGACGACGAGGACCTGCGTCCTCCGCCCAAGTTCACGGTGGAGGAGTGCAAGGAGAAGGACATGACCTTCTCCGCTCCGATCTTCGCACGGGCCCGCTTCATGAACGCCAACACCGGCGAGATCAAGGAGCAGACGGTCTTCATGGGGGACTTCCCGATGATGACCGAGAAGGGCACCTTCATCATCAACGGCACCGAGCGAGTGGTGGTCAGCCAGCTCGTCCGCTCTCCCGGCGTCATCTTCCAGCCCGGTGAGCGGTTCCGACTCCGGAACCTGTCGAAGCACCAGCTCGTCACCGGGACCATCCACCCGTACCGCGGCGAGTGGATCGAGTTCGACGTGGAGCAGAAGCCGGGCAAGGACCCGACGGCCGGCACCCGTGTCGCCCGCAAGCGCCGCCTGTCGCTGTTCGTCCTGCTGCGCGCCCTCGGCTACGACGAGGAGCACGCCCCCGGGTTCCTCGAGGCGTTCGTGCGGCGCTTCGAATTCCTCGAAGGGCAGTGGGAGAAGGACCGCGAGATCGCCCCGACCCAGGAAGAGGCGATCATCGAGATCTACAAGCGGGCCCGCCCGGGTGAGCCCGCGACGTGGGACTCCGCACGCAACTACTTCAACAACGCGTTCTTCGAGCCGCGCCGCTACGACCTCAGCCGCGTCGGCCGCTACAAGCTGAACCGGAAGCTCGGCCCGGAGATCGAGCGGCTCCAGGAGCAGTTCCCGCAGCTCGCCGGGCTGCTCGACGTGCCGGACCCCGACCAGCCGGTGCTCAGCCGCTGCGAGGTCCTCGCCGCGACGACCTATCTGCTCAACCTCGCCGCCGGCACCCACGGCTACCGCCTCGACGACCAGGACCACTTCGCCAACCGACGCATCCGCTCGGTCGGCGAGCTGATCCAGAACCAGGTCCGCATCGGCCTGTCGCGCATGGAGCGGGTCGTCCGCGAGCGGATGACCACCCAGGACGTCGAGGCGATCACCCCGACCACCCTCATCAACATCCGTCCGGTCGTCGCCGCGATCAAGGAGTTCTTCGGGACATCCCAGCTCAGCCAGTTCATGGACCAGGTCAACCCGCTGTCGGGCCTGAACCACCGCCGTCGCCTGTCGGCTCTCGGCCCCGGCGGCCTCTCCCGTGAGCGCGCAGGCTTCGAGGTCCGCGACGTGCACTTCAGCCACTACGGCCGCATGTGCCCGATCGAGACCCCGGAAGGTCCGAACATCGGTCTGCAGGGCGCGCTTGCGACCTTCGCCCGGGTGAACCAGTTCGGCTTCATCGAGACGCCGTACCGCAAGGTCGAGAACGGTCGGGTCACCGACGAGATCGTGTACCTCCCCGCGGACGAGGAGGAGGAGTACATCGTCGCCCAGGCGAACACGCCGATCGGTCCCGACGGTCGGTTCACCGCCGACCGGGTCCTCGTGCGTCGCTCGCCGCAGGCCGCGTCGCTGTCGGACCTGAAGCTGCAGCTCGAGCGCGACGAGTTCCTCGGCGCCACCACCGAGATCTCCGCCGTCGCGCCCGAGGAGGTCCAGCTCATGGACGTCTCGCCGCGTCAGATCGTCTCGGTCGGCACGGCGTTGATCCCCTTCCTCGAGCACGACGACGCCAACCGGGCGCTCATGGGCGCCAACATGCAGAAGCAGGCCGTGCCGCTGCTGCGTGCCGAGGCGCCCTACATCGGCACCGGCATGGAGAACCGTGCGGCGAAGGACGCGGCGGACATGGTGCTCGCGGCCGAGGACGGCAGCATCGTCGAGGCCGACGGCTCCCGGATCGTCGTGGAGTACAAGAAGGCCGGCAGGGTCACCCACCGCCTGCACAAGTTCGAGCGATCGAACCAGGACACCTGCATCAACCAGCGTCCGGTGGTGGTGGAAGGCCAGCGCGTCGCCAAGGGCGACGTGCTCGCCGAGGGCCCCTCGACCGACAACGGCGAGCTCGCGCTCGGCAAGAACCTGCTCGTCGCGTTCATGCCGTGGGAGGGCTACAACTTCGAGGACGCCATCATCCTCTCGGAGCGCCTGGTCAAGGACGACGTCCTGACGTCGATCCACATCCACGAGCACGAGGTCGACGCCCGCGACACCAAGCTCGGCCCCGAGGAGATCACGCGGGACATCCCGAACCTCTCCGAGGAGATCCTCATGGACCTCGACGAGCGCGGCATCATCCGCGTCGGTGCCGAGGTCGACCCGGGTGATGTGCTCGTGGGCAAGGTGACCCCGAAGGGCGAGACCGAGCTCACGCCCGAGGAGCGCCTGCTGCGGGCGATCTTCGGCGAGAAGGCGCGAGAGGTGCGCGACACGTCGCTCAAGGTTCCACACGGCGAGTCCGGCAAGGTCATCGACGTCAAGGTCTTCAGCCGTGACGACGACCACGAGCTCCCCCCGGGGGTCAACCAGCTCGTGCGGGTCTACGTCGCCCAGAAGCGCAAGATCTCCGTCGGCGACAAGCTCGCCGGCCGCCACGGCAACAAGGGCGTCATCTCGCGGATCCTGCCGATCGAGGACATGCCGTTCCTCGCCGACGGCACCCCGGTCGACATCATCTTGAACCCGCTCGGCGTGCCGTCACGCATGAACGTCGGCCAGGTGCTCGAGACGCACCTCGGCTGGGCGGCCCGTTGGGGCTGGGGCGAGGGTGACGACAAGGTGGGTGAGGCGCCGGTGCGCGGCACCGAGACCAAGACCCGCCCGACGACCCGCCCGGCCACCCTCATCGCCACGCCGGTGTTCGACGGGGCGAAGTGGGACGAGGTCGAGATGTCCGGCTCGCACCCGACGATCAAGCAGATCTTCGAGCACGTCGAGCCCGAGTCGGTCCGCTCCGACTACGGCGTCGAGGGCCGACTGATCGGCACCGACGGCAAGGCGACGCTCTACAACGGTCGCACCGGCGAGGCCTACGACAACCCGGTCACCGTCGGCTACGCCTACATCCTGAAGCTCGCGCACCTCGTCGACGACAAGATCCACGCACGCTCCACCGGCCCGTACTCGATGATCACCCAGCAGCCGCTGGGCGGCAAGGCGCAGTTCGGCGGCCAGCGCTTCGGCGAGATGGAGGTCTGGGCGCTCGAGGCCTACGGCGCGGCGTACTGCCTGCAGGAGCTGCTGACGATCAAGTCCGACGACACCCTCGGCCGCGTCAAGGTCTACGAGGCGATCGTCAAGGGCGAGAACATCCCCGAGCCCGGCATCCCCGAGAGCTTCAAGGTGCTCATCAAGGAGATGCAGGCGTTGTGCCTGAACGTCGAGGTCCTCTCCCAGACGGGCGAGGAGATCAAGATGCGTGAGCTCGACGAGGACTTCTTCCGTGCTGCTGAGGACCTGGGCATCGACCTGTCCCGGCCCGAGCGCGGATCCGACGAGGACGACGCCCGCCGCCAGGCGGAGCGTCGCTGAGAGAGGAACGACCAACCCCCATGCTCGACGTCAACCTCTTCGACCAGCTCCGGATCGGCCTGGCCACAGCGGAAGCGATCCGCATGTGGTCCAACGGCGAGGTCAAGAAGCCGGAGACCATCAACTACCGCACGCTCAAGCCCGAGAAGGACGGCCTCTTCTGCGAGAAGATCTTCGGCCCGACCAAGGACTGGGAGTGCTACTGCGGCAAGTACAAGCGGGTGCGCTTCCGCGGCATCATCTGCGAGCGCTGCGGCGTCGAGGTCACCCGCTCCAAGGTGCGTCGCGAGCGGATGGGCCACATCGAGCTCGCCGCACCTGCGGTGCACATCTGGTACCTGCGCGGCACCCGCTCGTGGCTGGCGTACCTCCTGTCGGGCATCGAGCCCCGTGAGGAGCTGAAGGCCAAGCAGCTGGAGAAGGTCATCTACTTCGCGGCAAACCTCGTCACCCACGTCGACGACGAGCGCCGCCAGACCGACCTCCCGAGCCTCGAAGCCGAGATGCTCGGCGAGCGCGAGGCGATCGAGAAGGACCGCGAGCTCGAGCTGGCGCGGCGGATGGAGGAGCTCGAGGCCGAGCTCGAGGCGCTCGAGGCCGAAGGGGCCAAGGAGTCCGACCTCACCAGCCGTCGCAAGGCGGCCGACAAGGACCTGACCGCGATCCGTGAGAGCTACGACGAGGAGCTGGAGCTCCTCGGTCGGGTCTGGGACGAGTTCCGCGACCTGTACCCGCGCCAGATCATCGAGGACGAGACGCTGTGGCGTGAGCTGCGGGACCGCTACGAGGACTACTTCGAGGGCGGCATGGGCGCGGCGGCGATCAAGCTGCTGATCGACCGGATCGACCTGGCCGAGGAGGAGCGCAAGCTCCGTGAGGCGATCGACCCCGAGGGTGACCGCAAGCCGCTGTCGGCGCAGCGCAAGCAGAAGGCGATCAAGCGCCTGAAGATCGTCGCGGCGTTCAACCGGACCGACGAGAACGGCAACCGCGTCAACGACCCCCGGGCAATGATCCTCGACGCGGTGCCGGTGATCCCGCCGGACCTGCGTCCAATGGTCCAGCTCGACGGCGGCCGGTTCGCGACCTCGGACCTCAACGACCTGTACCGACGGGTCATCAACCGCAACAACCGGCTGAAGCGGCTCCTCGACCTCGGTGCACCCGAGATCATCGTCAACAACGAGAAGCGCATGCTGCAGGAGGCCGTCGACGCACTGTTCGACAACGGTCGCCGCGGTCGACCGGTCACCGGTCCCGGCAGCCGTCCGCTCAAGTCGCTGTCGGACATGTTGAAGGGCAAGCAGGGCCGGTTCCGCCAGAACCTGCTCGGCAAGCGCGTCGACTACTCGGGCCGTTCGGTCATCGTCGTCGGCCCCACGCTGCAGCTGCACCAGTGCGGCCTGCCGAAGCTGATGGCGCTCGAGCTGTTCAAGCCGTTCGTCATGAAGGCGCTGGTCGACAAGGAGCTCGCCCAGAACATCAAGTCGGCCAAGCGCATGGTCGAACGCCGCCGTCCGCAGGTGTGGGACGTCCTCGAGGACGTCATCAAGGAGCACCCGGTGCTGTTGAACCGCGCACCCACGCTGCACCGACTCGGCATCCAGGCGTTCGAGCCGATCCTCGTCGAGGGCAAGGCCATCCAGATCCACCCGCTCGTGTGCGCAGCGTTCAACGCGGACTTCGACGGCGACCAGATGGCGGTGCACCTGCCGCTGTCGGCCGAGGCGCAGGCCGAGGCCCGCGTGCTCATGCTCAGCGCGAACAACATGCTGAGCCCGGCGCACGGCAAGCCGCTCGTCACGCCCACCCAGGACATGATCATCGGCGCGTTCTACCTGACGTCGCAGACCGACGGCGCCGCCGGCGAGGGCCGCTCCTACAAGCGCATGGACCAGGTCGAGCGCGACATCGAGGCCGGCCATCTGAGCGTGCACGCCACGATCCAGTACCGCGGGTCCGAGTTCCCGGACCTGCTCGAGTCGCCGGCGAACGGTTCCGCTGCCCTGTGGCGCTCCACGACTGCCGGTCGACTCCTGTTCAACCGTGCGCTCCCGCAGGGCTATGGGTTCGTGGACGAGCCCGTGCGCAAGCGGGAGATGACCGACATCGTCGACCGGCTCGCCATCGAGTTCCCACGCGCCGTCGCTGCGGACGCGCTCGATGCCATCAAGGCCCTCTGCTTCAACTACGCGATGCGCTCGGGTCTCACGATCTCGATCGACGACGTCCAGACCCCCGTCGACAAGTACGAGATCCTCGACCGCCACGAGGCCGACGCCGACAAGGTGGAGAGCCAGTTCCGACGCGGCGTCATCACCGATGGCGAGCGC
>JAFDWA010000743.1 GCA_018268735.1 Actinomycetota bacterium
GTCGTCGGCGAACTGCTCGGTGATCACCGGTCGGATGACGTGCTCGATGAGATCGGGGCGGATCTCGCTGTCGCGGTCGACGCCGTCGTTGTGCTGGGTCGACACCAGCACCGTCTTCAGCGCGACGGGACGGCCGTCCTCGTACTCGAAGGTCACCTGGGTCTTCGCGTCGGGCCGCAGGTACGGGAGGGTGCCCGACTTGCGGATCTCGGCGAGGCGCTCTGCCATCCGGTGCGCCAGGTGGATGGGCAGGGGCATGAGCACGTCGGTCTCGTCGACGGCGTAGCCGAACATCATCCCCTGGTCGCCCGCACCCTGCTTGTCGAGGATGTCCTCTTCGCCCGCGGTGCCCGAGCGGACCTCCTCGGAGTCCGTCACGCCCTGGCTGATGTCGGGTGACTGCTCGTCGATCGCGACCATGACACCGCAGGTGTGGCCGTCGTAGCCGAAGCTCTCACGGTCGTAGCCGATGTCGCAGATCGTCTCGCGCACCACCGAGGGGATGTCCACGTACGCGGAGGTCGTGATCTCGCCGGCGACGATGCACAGACCGGTCGTCACCATCGTCTCGCAGGCGACCCGGGCGCTCGTGTCCTGGGTCAGGATCGCGTCGAGGATCGAGTCCGAGATCTGGTCGGCCATCTTGTCGGGATGTCCCTCGGTGACTGATTCCGAGGTGAACGTCCACCTGCTCATGTCTGCTCCTCATCTGATCGTCCGGCACGGTGCAGGACGACGGACACGCGGTCGAGGACCGCTCCCGCCACCTCTCGCTTGTGAGCGAAGGGCACATGATGTTGCTCGCCCGAGCGGTCGAGGATCAAGACCTCGTTCGTGTCGTGCTCGAAGCCCACTCCGGGAGCCCCGACGTCGTTGACCACGATCAGGTCCGCTCCCTTGGTGCGCAGCTTCGCTCCGGCGTTCGCCACGACGTCGGCGGTCTCCGCCGCGAAGCCGACGAGCACCTGGCCCGGCGGCTTGCCCTGCCCGAGCTCCGCGAGCACGTCCGCTGTCGCCTCGAGCTCCACGAGCGGGATGCCGTCGCGCTTCTTCAGCTTGTCCGGGGCCACCCGCACCGGGGTGAAGTCCGCCACCGCTGCGGCCATCAGGACCACGTCGCAACCGGGCGCCCGGCTCACGACCTCGCTGCGCAGCTGCGCCGCGGTGTCCACCCTCACCCGCTCGATCCCCTTGGGGACCGGCAGGTCGGTGGTGGTGACGAGGGTGACCGCCGCTCCCCGGTGCAACGCCTCCTCTGCGATCGCATGGCCCTGCTTGCCGGAGGAGCGGTTGCCGATGAAGCGGACCGGATCGATCGGCTCTCGGGTGCCGCCGGCGGTGACGAGCACCCGGACTCCCGTGAGGTCGCTGTGCGGAGCGGGGTGACCGGCCGGGGCAGCGGAACCGCCGTCGAGCGCCGCGTGGACCTCGGCGAGCACCCGGGCCGGGTCGGCCAGCCGTCCGGTGCCGGTGTCCCCACCGGCGAGGCGACCACGCTCGGGCTCCACGATCCAGGTGCCCCGGGAACGGAGCAGCGCCAGGTTGTCCTGCACCGCAGGGTGCTCCCACATCTCGGTGTGCATCGCAGGGCACACGACCACCGGGGCACGGGTCGCGATCAGCACGTTCGTCAGCAGGTCGTGGGAGTAGCCGTGCGCATACGCCGACAGCAGCCGGGCGGTCGCCGGCGCGACGAGCACCACGTCGGCGCTCTGGCCGAGTCGTGTGTGGGGGATCGGGTCGGCGTCGTCCCACAACGAGGACCGCACGGGTTCCGATGCCAGCGCCGACAACGTGGTCTCGCCGATGAAGCGTCCCGCGCCCTGGGTCATCACCGGCGTGACGTGCGCACCGGCGTCCACGAGTCGACGACAGATCTCGACGGCCTTGTACGCGGCGATCCCGCCGCACACCCCGAGCACGACCCTCCGGCCGGTGAGGGTCGCCATCCGGGCGGGATCAGCCCTGGTCGTCGCCGGACGGCATGCCCACCAGCTCCGGCGCCTCGCCGTCAGCCTCGGGCTCCGGCTGCGGGAGCAGCGCGTCGGGGACGGGCCTGCCCGTCGCCCCGCCCACGCCTTCGATCTTGTCGGCCTCGATCTCCTCGAAGGCGATCGACAGCGGCTTGCGTGCCGTCGAGGTCACCTGCGGCGGCACGACCGTGCCGAGCGCATCACCCAGCTGGTGGTAGTAGGTGTTGATCTGCCGGGCACGCTGCGCGGCGAGCGTCACGAGCGAGAACTTGGAGCCTGCTCGCTCGAGGAGCTCCTCCACGGGGGGCTGCATCATCGTGTTGTAGCGGTCGGCCACGGGCTTCGGCTCCGGTCGTCAGGGGATCTCGGGCGGCTCTGCAGTGTAGTACGACGCCGCGCCGGATCGTGAGTCCCGCGCTGCAGCCCTCGCCTCGGCGATCAGATCCTCGATCTCTGCGACAGCGCGACCCAGGTCGTCGTTGGTGACCCGGACGAAGGGCAGCTCCCGAGAGCGCAGCACCTCCTCCTCGGCCTTCGCGAGTCGTTGCCTGATCCGCTCCTCGGAGTCGCCGCGCCCTCGCAGGCGCTCCGCCTGGGTGGCCCGGTCAGGGGTGTCGACGAACACGAGAAGCGACGCCGGGTGCAGATCGTGGATGCGCGCCGCACCTTCGACGTCGATCTCGAAGAGCACGTCGGAGCCCTGCGGCGGCGCCGGCAGCGGCGACCCCTGGCGGTAGTCGAGGAAGTCGACCCACTCGAGGAACCCGCCTCGGTCGACGTGCGCCTGGAACTGCTCGGGGGTGACGAAGCGGTAGGCGTCGAGGGGTTCGCCGTCGCGGGGAGCCCGCGTCGTCCAGGAGCGGCTCAGCCACAGGTGCCCGTCGGCGCCGACCAGCTCGGTCACGATCGTCCCCTTGCCCACACCACCCGGCCCCGAGACGACCACCACCGTGGTCCCGACCGGCAGGTGCAGGCCGCTCACGGCGCCGCCTCCGGGGCGACCTGGGCGGAGCGCGGGAACTGCGCCAGCACCAGATCCCGCTGCGCTGCGGTGAGCTCGCCGATCGGCATGTCCCCAGCAAGCCCGAGCGCCGCGAGGTGGCGCCGGGTCGCCACCTTTCCTGCAGCCGGCAGGGACTCCAGCACGAACAGGAGCCGGACCAGGGCGTCGTCGCCGTCGACCGCGCCGTCGAGCACCTCGGCGAGCGACACGACACCGCTCGACAGCGCGTGACGGAGGTCGTTGCGTCGCCCCCGCACGCGCGACGCCCACTCCATCGCTGCGGCTCGCTCGTCGGTCCCGATCGGCATCGTCAGGCGGAGGCGTTCGGTCAGACGGCGGAGGCCACCGCCGCGGCGGCGGCACGGGGGTCCTCAGCTGCGGTCACGGTGCGTCCAATGACGAGGAGGTCGGCGCCGTTGGCAACCGCCTCCTGCGGCGTCGCCGCTCGGGCCTGGTCGTGGCGGGCACCACCGGCGAGCCGGATCCCGGGGACCACCCGCTTGAGCCGCGGCGCCAGCTCCCGAGCGGTCTGCAGGTCCTCAGCAGCGAGGACGAGGCCGCCGCAGCCACCTTCCAGCGCGAGCCGCACACGGTTGGGCACGATGTGCGGCGGTGCCGAGTCATCGCTCGTGAGGACCGTGACCGCCAGGGCCGTCGGCGTCTCGAGTCCGGCGTGGTGAGCACCGTCGAGCAGTCCCTCCACACCCGCACGGAGCATGTCGAGCCCGCCGGTGGCGTGGAGGGTCAGGTACTGCACGCCGAGAGCACCGAGCACCCTGCAGGAGCGGTTCACCTGGGTCGGGATGTCGAACAGCTTGAGGTCGAGGAACACCTGGTAGCCCTGGTCCCGAAGTGCACCGATCGCATCGGGTCCTGCTGCGCTGAACAGCTCGAGACCCACCTTCGCGACACCGAACCACGGACGCATCGCCGCGCCGAGGCGCATCGCCTCGACCAGGTCGTCGACGTCCAGCACGAGGGCGAGCCGCCGCCGCACGTCCTCGGACACCTCGCCGTCCATCGCCGTGGCCCCGGCCTCAGCCATGTGCTCCTCCGATCAGATCCGTGACCCGCTGCACACCCGAGCGGGCACACCATGTTCGCACTCCCTCCTGGACTGCGGCGACCGCACGCGGGTCGGCGAAGGTCGCCGTGCCCACCTGCACGGCGCACGCGCCGGCCAGGAGCATCTCGACCGCCGTCGGGCCGTCGACCACCCCGCCGACCCCGACGATCGGCAGGTCCGGCGCAGCGGCGTGCACGTCGTACACGCTGCGGACCGCGACCGGGTGGATGGCAGGACCCGACACCCCGCCACCGCCGCCGCCGAGCAGCGGCCGACGTGCGTCGAGGTCGATGACCATGCCCATCAACGTGTTGGCGACGGTGACGGCCTCGGCCCCGGCGTCACGGGCGGCGATCGCCACCTCGACGACCCGATCGGTGTTGGCGCTGAGCTTCGCCCACCTGGGCAGGCCCGCGGCTCCGGCAGCCTCCACGGCCTCGGCGGTCGCGACCGGGTCGTGGGCGAACAGGTGCGAGCCACCGTCGAGGTTCGGACACGACAGGTTGACCTCGACGGCCACGACGCGAGGGTCGACGCCTGCGAGCTGGCGTGCCGCGAGCTCGAAGTCCTCGACGTGACGACCCCAGATGCTCGCCACGACCGTCGCGCCCGTCGCGAGCACCGCCGGCAGCTCGTGGGTCCGCCATGCCTCGACGCCGGGTCCCTGCAGCCCGACGCTGTTGATCATCCCCGAGGGAGTCGGATGCACCCGTGGAGCAGGGTTGCCGGGCCACGGGCCCGATCCCAGCGACTTCACCACCACCGCGCCGATGCTGGACAGCTCGACGTAGGCGGCGAGCTCGTCGCCGTGACCGGCGGTGCCCGACGCGGTCATCACCGGAGCGGCGAGCTCGACGGTGCCGACCCGGGTCCGCAGGTCGACCGCCACGGCCGACCGCGGCGGCTCAGCGCCGATCCTGCGCACCGTCGCGTCCGTGGTAGCTCTGCAGGCTCCGCACCCCGAGGTCGCGCTCGATCCAGTCCTCGATCCCGTTCGCAGCGGCGAGGGCTGCTGCCGCGGTGGTGAGCAGCGGCACCCTCGCTGCGGCGGCCGCCCTCCGGATGTGCGCACCGTCGGCCCGCGGTCCCCGACCCCTCGGGGAGTTGACGACCAGGTCGACCTGACCGCTCGCGATGAGCTCGACCCCGTCCACCGCTGCTGGATCTGCTGGGTCGCCTGGCCCCACTGCACCTGGGGCGCCGGCGGCCGACGAGGCCGCGTCGGTCGCCTGCTGCAGCTTCGCGACGACCCGGGACACCTCGACGCCGTTGGCTCGGAGGTGCGCCGCGGTGCCGCTCGTCGCGACGACGTCGAACCCGAGCGCCTGGAAGTGGCGCGCCGCACGCAACCCGGCCGCCTTGTCGCGGTCCGCGAGCGACATGAACACCGTGCCAGAGGTCGGCATGCGGTCCCCCGCTGCGAGCTGCGCCTTGGCGAACGCCATGCCGGGAGCGGCGTCGATGCCCATCACCTCGCCGGTCGAGCGCATCTCGGGTCCGAGCACCGCGTCGACGTCGGGGAAGCGGTTGAACGGGAGCACCGCCTCCTTCACCGCGACGTGATCGCCGGAGACCTTCGGCACCAGGAGGCCCTCGTCTCGCAGCTCGGCCAGCGTCGCACCGCACATGACCCTGGCGGCGACCTTGACGAGCGGCACGCCGGTCGCCTTCGCGACGAACGGCACGGTGCGCGACGCGCGGGGGTTCGCCTCGATCACGAACACCTGGCCGCTGCCCGGATCCGCAGCGGAGCGCTTGACGGCGAACTGCACGTTGACGAGCCCGCGGACGTCGAGCGCCTCGGCGATCGAGCGGACAGAGTCCTCGAGCACCGCGACGGTGGCATCGGACAGCCCGATCGGAGGGATGACGCAGGCCGAGTCCCCGGAGTGCACGCCGGCCTCCTCGACGTGCTCCATGATCCCGCCGATGACGACCTCGCCGGTGTGGTCCCTGATGGCGTCGACGTCGACCTCGGTCGCGTCCTCGAGGAACCGGTCGATGAGCACCGGGCGCTGAGCGGACAGGCCGCCTTCCCGCCCGAGGGAGCCGGATCCGGTGATCGCCGACCAGGCCCGAACCAGGTCGTCGTCGTCGTAGACGATCTCCATCGCCCTGCCGCCGAGCACGTAGCTCGGTCGCACGAGCGCCGGGTAGCCGATGCGGCCGACGATCTCCCGTGCCCCGTCGAGGGTCGTGGCTGTCCCGCCTGCAGGCTGGGGGATCTCGAGTCGGGCGCACAGCGACGCCCACAGGGCCGGATCCGCGGCCGCGTCGATGCTCGCCGGTGCGGTGCCCAACACGAGCGCCGGCGGCAGGACGTCGGCGAGCTTGAGCGGCGTCTGGCCGCCGAGGCTCACGATGACCCCCTTGAGGGACCCGCCGCCCTGCTCGGCCGATCGCCGCTCGGCGTCGATCACGTTGAGCACGCCCTCGACCGACAGCGGCTCGAAGTAGAGGCGGTCCGATGTGTCGTAGTCCGTCGAGACGGTCTCAGGGTTGCAGTTGACCATGACCGTCTCGTATCCGGCATCGCCGAGCGCGAAGCAGGCATGCACGCAGCAGTAGTCGAACTCGATGCCCTGGCCGATCCGGTTCGGGCCCGACCCGAGGATGATCACCTTCTCCTTCGACGACGGCGCCACCTCGCTGTCGTCCTCGTAGGTCCCGTAGTGGTACGGAGTCGTCGCCTCGAACTCTGCGCCGCAGGTGTCGACGGTCTTGTAGGTGATCTCGACGCCGGCGGCCAGGCGCGCCGCACGCACCTCTGACTCATCGACCGCCCAGAGGTGGGCGAGCTGCGCATCGCCGAAGCCGAGGCGCTTCGCCCGACGCCACTCCCTCCTGGTCATGGCCGCCGGCGCAGACGGTCCGTGTCCCTTGCCGTCGAGGTGCTCGCGCTCCTCGACGATCAGCAGCATCTGGTCGAGGAACCAGGGGTCGATCCGCGTCGCCGCGGCCACGTCGTCGAGCGGCACACCCCGCCGCAGCAGGGACTCGACGCCGAGGATCCGCTCGGGTGACCCGACGCCGACCTGGGCGAGCAGCTCGGCCGTCGGGACGTCGTCGACCGCCGATTCGCCGGGATCGCAGTTGAGCCCGGCGCGCCCCTGCTCCAGCGATCGCATCGCCTTCTGCAGTGACTCCGGGAACGTCCGCCCGAGCGCCATGACCTCCCCGACGGACTGCATCTGGGTGCCGAGGCGGGGCTCCGCGCCGGGCAGCTTCTCGAACGCCCAGCGCGGGACCTTGGTCACCACGTAGTCGATCGTGGGCTCGAAGCTCGCCGGGGTCTTGCGCGTGATGTCGTTGGGGATCTCGTCGAGCGTGTAGCCGACGGCCAGCTTCGCGGCGATCTTCGCGATCGGGAACCCCGTCGCCTTCGACGCGAGCGCCGAGGAGCGACTCACCCGCGGGTTCATCTCGATGACGACCTGGTCGCCGGTCGCCGGGTCGACCGCGAACTGGACGTTGGACCCACCGGTCTCGACGCCGACACGACGTATGCACGCGAACGCGGCGTCGCGCATCCGCTGGTACTCGACGTCGGTCAGCGTCTGCGCCGGGGCGACCGTGATCGAGTCACCCGTGTGCACCCCCATCGGGTCGACGTTCTCGATCGAGCAGATGACCACGCAGTTGTCCGCGTGGTCGCGCATCACCTCGAGCTCGAACTCCTTCCACCCGGCGATCGAGCGCTCGATCAGGATCTCCGAGATCGGACTCGCGTCGAGTCCCCGCGACGCGAGCAGCTCGAACTCCTCGGGTGTGGTGGCGATCCCGGTCCCCTTGCCGCCGAGGATGTACGCAGGCCGGATGACCACCGGGAGGCGCAGCTCGCCGAGCACCGCGCGGGCCTCGTCCATCGAGTGCGCGATCCCCGATGCGGGCACCTCCAGTCCGATCTCGATCATCGCCGCCTTGAAGCGGTCCCGATCCTCCGCCGTCGCGATCGCCTCGGCGTCGGCGCCGATCAGCTCGATGCCGCGCCGCTGCAGCGCTCCCGACCCGGCGAGCTCCATCGCCAGGTTCAACGCGGTCTGGCCACCGAGGGTCGGCAGCACCGCGTCGGGTCGCTCGACGTCGAGGATCTGCTCGAGCACCTCTGCGACGAGCGGTTCGACGTAGGTCGCGTCCGCGAAGTCGGGATCGGTCATGATGGTCGCCGGGTTCGAGTTGGCGAGCACCACCCGGTAGCCCTCCTCGCGCAGCACGCGGCACGCCTGGGTCCCGGAGTAGTCGAACTCGCAGGCCTGGCCGATCACGATCGGGCCGGAGCCGATGATCAGGATCGTCTCCAGGTCGTCACGACGGGGCATCGTCGGCTCCTCGTTGTCGGGTCGGGGTGGGGTCGCTCGGAGTGTGCGACGCTGGCGGGATGAAGTTCGGCTTCGAGCAGCGATGGTCCGCCCCCGTCGACGACGTCATGGCGACGTACCTCGACGAGTCCTTCTGGAACGGCATCGACGCGTTCACGAAGATGGCGCCACCTGTGCTGCTCGGCATCGAGCGCGACGACGGCGCCGGCACTGCGGTGGTGCGGTTGCGGTACCGCGTCGAGGCCGACCTGCCGTCGCAGGCGGCCCGGTTCATCGATCCGAACGACGTCGCGTGGGTCCAGGAGACCTCGTGGGACCTGGGCGCCCGACGGGCCGACGTGCGGTTCCTCCCGGTGCAGGCGGCGGGACTGATGCGGGCGGCTGCGACGATCGAGGTTCGCACCGACGGCGACGACACCGTGCGCGAGCTTCGCGGCGAGTTCAAGGTCAGGATCCCGCTGGTGGGCGCCAAGGTGGAGAAGGCGGTGATCGGCGACATCGGCACGAACCTCGAGGAGGAGGCCGACGCGGTCGCCCGCTGGTTGCACCTCGACTGAGATCGGACCTCCGGGCGGGAGCGGTCCGGCTGCCCCGACGACGGCGACGGGTGGCGTCGGCAGATCACGAGGCGTGCTCGTCGATCATGCGGGCGAAGCGCTCGAAGAGGTAGTGGCTGTCGTGGGGGCCGGGACCGGCCTCCGGGTGGTACTGGATGCCGAACGCTGCGACGTCGAGGCACCGGAACCCTTCGAGGGTCCCGTCGTTGAGGTTCACGTGCGTGACCTCGATCCGCGACATCGAGTCGGGGTCGACCACGTAGTTGTGGTTCTGGCTCGTGATCTCGACGCGGCCGGTCGCGAGGTCGCGCACCGGGTGGTTGCCGCCGTGGTGGCCGAAGGGCAGCTTGGTCGTGCGGCCGCCGAGCGCGGTCGCGAGCAGCTGGTGACCCATGCAGATCCCGAAGACCGGGACGCGGCCGAGCAGCTCGGCGACCACGGCGGGGATGCCGTCGACCGCGGCAGGGTCACCGGGTCCGTTCGAGAGGAACACGCCATCGGGCGAACGGGCCAGGATGGCCGCCGCCGAGGTCCCCGCGGGAACCACCTCGACGGTGGCGATCTGCGTCAGGTTGCGCACGATCGTCGACTTGATGCCGAGGTCCACGGCGACGACCCTGCGATCGGCCCGTCGGGCGTCCTCGGTGACCGCTTCGTGGATCGCGACGCTGTCGGAGGTCACGCTGCGGACGAGATCCAGGCCGTCGGTGCCCACCGCGGACCTGGCTGCCGCGCGCAGCGTCGCCTCGTCCGCGGTGCCGAACACACCCGGGAGCGCGCCGTGGTCCCGGATGTGGCGGGTGAGGCGCCGCGTGTCCACTCCGGCGATGCCGGCGATGCCGGAACGACGGAGGTAGGTGTCGAGGTCCCCTTCGGCCCGGTGGCTGGAGTGACGACGTGCGAGCTCGCGCACCACCACGCCGGCGCACCGAGGGCGAAGCGACTCGTCGTCGTTCGAGTTGACCCCGTAGTTGCCGATGTGCGGGTAGGTGAAGGTGATCACCTGGCCGGCATAGGAGGGGTCCGAGATCACCTCCTGGTAGCCGGACAGGACGGTGTTGAACACGAACTCTCCGGCCGTGACCCCACCCCCGGGACGTGCGCCGATCGCCTCGCCCTCGAACATGGTCCCGTCGGCGAGGACGATCGCCGCCTCCTCGATGCTCACGCTGGTCTCCTCATCGCTGCCCCCGCCGCCGTGGTGGTCGTCGCCGTGGTGGTCGTCGTGTTCATCGCTGTGCCTCGCCGTCGACGACGACGGCCTCCCCACGGCAGATCGTGTGCCGGACCTTCCCTCGCACCGACATGCCCGCATAGGGCACGTTGCGACTGCGGGACGCTCCGCCTCCGTCGTCGATCCTCCAGCGCTGCAACGGGTCGATCACGCAGAGGTTCGCCGCCGAACCGGTCACGATCGGCCCGCCGTGGTCGCGCATCCCGGCGATCGCTGCCGGCCGCCACGAGAGCCGGGCGATGACCTCGGCGTCGGTCATGCGCGGACCGACGTAGGACCCTGCCGCGCCATCGACGCCACCCCGTTCGGGCTCCTGTGGATCGATGTCGGCGCGGGAGCCGTCGACCAGGCGCGTCAGCGCCAGGGCCAGCGCGTACTCGAGGCCCAGCATCCCTGGCGGGGCGAGGTCGAAGGGGAGCTCCTTGTCCTCGACCGGATGCGGTGCGTGATCCGTCGCGATCGCGTCGATCGTCCCGTCCGCGAGCCCGGCAGCGACCGCGTCGACGTCCGCTGCGCTGCGCAGCGGCGGGTGGACCTTGAACCGGGCGTCGTAGCCGGCGCAGCAGGCGTCGGTGAGGGTGAAGTGGTGCGGCGCCGCCTCGGCGGTGACGGGAAGGCCGGCGGACTTCGCTGCCGAGACCATCGCTACCGACCCTGCGGTGGAGAGGTGCAGGAAGTGGGCGCGTGCGCCCGTGAGTCGGGCAAGGGCGATGTCGCGCATCACCATGAGCTCCTCGGCCTCGGCGGGTTGGCCGGCGAGGCCGAGCCGAGCGGACCACTCCCCTTCGTGCATGCACGTGCCCTCGCTGAGCGCAGCGACCTCGCAGTGCTGCGCGAGGGTGACGTCCAGTCCGGCGGCGTACTCGAAGGCCCGGCGCATCAGCCGGTCGTCCTGCACACCCGAGCCGTCGTCGGTGAACAGCCGCACCCCGAGCGCTGCCATCTCCGCCATCGGTGCGAGCTGCTCACCCGCTCGGCCGACGGTGATCGCCCCGGCGGCGTGGACGTCGCACACGCTCGACCTCCCGAGCTCGAGCACCTCCCGGACGACTGCGGCGGAGTCCATCGCGGGCGTCGTATTCGGCATCGCCAGCACCGCCGTGTAGCCGCCGAGCGCCGCGGCTCGTGCACCGGTCGCGACGGTCTCCGCCTCCTCCCGGCCCGGCTCTCGGAGATGGGTGTGGAGGTCGACGAGACCCGGGACGAGCAGGCACCCCGACGCATCCAGGACGGTCGGCGCGTAGAGGTCCGGCCCCACCGCAGCCACGCGACCGCCCGAGACGACCACGTCAGCTCGTCGCTCACCGGTGGCGTCGAGCACCGATGCGCCCTTGATGACGATGTCGTCGGTCATGCGATCTCGCCTCCGTCGGGAAGTGCCGCCCGGCCCGGGCCGAGGAGCAGGAACAGCACCGCCATGCGGACCGCGACGCCGTTCGCGACCTGCTCGGTGACGACCACACCGGGGCGGTCCACGACCTCGCCCGCGATCTCGACGCCGCGGTTCATCGGGCCGGGATGCATGATGAGCGCATCGGCGGGTAGCCGGTCCGCCCGCTCGGGCGTGAGGCCGAAGCACGCGGTGTACTCCCGCATCGACGGCACCAGCGCCTCGGTCATCCGCTCCCGCTGCATGCGCAGCAGGTAGCAGACATCCAACGTCGCGATCACGTCGTCGAGGTCGTGGGACACGGTGACGTCCCAGGGCCGCAGCGTCGGCGGCAGCAGCGTCGGAGGAGCGACGATCGTGACCATCGCACCGAGCGCGGTGAACGCCTCGATGTCCGAGCGGGCGACGCGTGAGTGCTTGACGTCACCGACGATGCCGATGTGCATCCCGTCGAGGCTCCCGCGGTGGCGCCGGATCGTGTAGCTGTCGAGCAAGGCCTGAGTGGGGTGCTGGTGCCAGCCGTCGCCGGCGTTGACCACGACGGCATCGGTCCACGACGCGATCTGCGCCGGCACCCCAGCGCTGCGATGGCGGACCACCACGGCGTCGATCCCCATCGCCTCGATCGTCTCGATCGTGTCGCGGACGGACTCCCCCTTGTTCACCGACGAGGACGACACCGCGAAGCTCATCGTGTCGGCGGAGAGCCGCTTGGCGGCCGTGTCGAAGCTCAGCCGCGTTCGGGTCGAGTCCTCGTAGAACAGCGACACCACCGTGCGCCCTCGCAGCGCGGCGACCTTCGGGATCGACCGGGTGCTGACCTCGACCATCGTGTCGGTGACGTCCAGGATCTCCTCGATGTCCGCCCTCGTCAGCTCGGCCATCGACAGCAGGTGGCGCCTGGCCCAGGTGCCCGTGGTCATCGCTTCTCGATCTCGCCGAGCTCGACGCCGAGCATCGTCACGTCGACCAGCTCGTCGCGTCGCGTCGGCAGGTTCTTGCCGACGTAGTCGGGACGGATCGGCAGCTCTCGATGCCCGCGATCGATCATCACCGCGAGCTGCACCGCCCGAGGCCTGCCGTAGGTGTTGAGGGCCTCGAGCGCCGCTCGGATCGTGCGGCCGGTGAACAGCACGTCGTCGACGAGGATCACCGTCGTGGCGTCGAGGTCGACGGGGATGTCGGTGACCTCCTCGGGCAGCACGGGACGGATGCCGATGTCGTCGCGGTGCAGCGCCACGTCCAGCGTTCCGACGGGGACCGGAGGGTCGTCCTCGGCGAGCTCCTCGATGTCGCCGAGCGCGACCGAGAGTGCATGGGCGAGGTCCACGCCACCGGTCTGGAGGCCGATCACCACCAGGTCCTCGACGCCGTGGTTGCGCTCGAGGATCTCGTGGGCCATCCGACGGACCGCCCGGTGGATCCCCTCGGCGTCCATCACCCGTGATCGGGCAACGAAAACGCCCCCGTAGGGGCGCGTCAGGCGTCGCTCGCGTTCTGCCACCGGCAGGTCCTTCCAGTCCGTAGGGGCCTCACGGGACCCCCTTCACGGTCAGACCTGGACCCTAGCAGTTGCCGGGACCGGCGAATCCCGGCAGGGCGCAGGACGCGACCGGCCGGACGCAACGACGTTGTAGCCAGCCGGTCACCCGAGCGACCGTGGACTACAAGTTCGGCCGGACGCAACGACGTTGTAGCCAGCCGGTCACCCGAGCGACCGTGGACTACAAGTTCGGCGGCGGGGACCGGAGCTCAGCGGCCGCGACGGCCAACAGGCCGTTGACGAACCGGGACGAGTCGTCGGTGCCGTAGCGGGTCGCGAGCTCGACCGCCTCGGCGAGCACCACACCGGTCGGCACGTCCGGGCGATGGGCCAGCTCGTAGCAGGCGACCCTGAGCACCTCCAGGTCCAGCGCCGGCATCCGCTCCACGGTCCAGCCCCGCGCCAGTCGGCCGATGATCTCGTCGAGCTCGTCCTGGTGGTCCTCCACACCCCGGACCAGATCGACCGCGTACTCGTCGGGAGCCGCCACCTGATCTGCCACCGTCTCCGGCCCGCTGCGCGTCTTCATCCGACTCTCGTAGAGCAGGTGCACAGCCCGTTCCCGCGCTTCGCGGCGTCCGCCGGCCACCTGGGGCACGACGGGTGGCAGCACGATCTCGCTGCTGAGGACGTGGGCGTCGGTCCCGACGCGATCGGTGATCTCGTCGGGCAGCGGGGTCGGGTCCGGCGTCGGGTGCGGTCCCATCATGCCCGGGAGATGAACTCGCCGCTGCGGGTGTCGACCTTGACCCTCTCGCCGGTCTCGATGAACAGCGGCACCTGCACGACCAGTCCCGTCTCGAGGGTGGCAGGCTTCTTCGCACCGGACACCCGATCGCCCTGGACGCCGGGTTCGGTCTCCGCGATGGTCAGCTCCACCGAGGCCGGCACCTCGACGCCGACGATCTCGTCGCCGTACATCTGCAGCAGGGCGGTCGAGGCATCGACGAGGTAGCTGGCGATGCCTCCGAGCGTCGCCGAGGGCACGTTCATCTGCTCGTAGGTCGCGTTGTCCATGAACACGTAGTCGTCGCCGTCGCGGTAGAGCAGCTGCATCTCGCGCTTGTCGATGATCGCCCGCTCCATGCGCTCACCGGCACGGAAGGTCCGCTCGACGACACCGCCGTTTCGGACGTTTCGCAACGTGGTGCGAACGAACGCGCCGCCCTTGCCGGGCTTCACGTGCTGGAACTCGACCAGGGCGAACAACCCGTCGTCGAGGTCGAGGGTCATCCCGTTCTTGAAGTCCGAGGTCGAGATCTGCGGCATGGCATCGGCCTGTCTGTTCGGCCCCGCCCGCGGCACCGGGCGGCCGCGCTCAGGCGAGGATCGGATCCTTGGGAGCCAGCGTGAGGCGGTCACAACCACCTTCCACCACGAGGACCGTGTCCTCGATGCGGACGCCGCCGAGCCCGGAGAGGTACACCCCGGGTTCCACGGTCACGACCTGGTCGGCGTCCAAGGTAGCAGTGGAGCGGGCACCGACCCGCGGCTCCTCGTGGATGTCGAGTCCGACGCCGTGCCCGGTGGAGTGCAGGAACGCCTCACCCCACCCGGCATCGTCGATCACCTGTCGGCACGCCTGGTCGACCACGGCGGCATCGACGCCCGCGTGCACGGCGCTGACGCCGGCGGCCTGGGCCTCGAGCACGACGTCGAGCATGCGCATCCGCTCCTCGCCGACCTCGCCGACCGCGACGGTCCGGGTCATGTCGGAGTGGTAGCCGTCGACCAGCGCCCCGAAGTCGATCACGACGAGGTCGCCCTCGACGATGACCCGGTCCGACGGCGTGTGGTGGGGCTTCGCGCCGTTCGGACCGGCGGCGACGATCGTCTCGAAGCTCACATCTGCAGCGCCGAGCGCCCGCATCTCCGCATCCAGAGCGGCAGCGAACGCGGATTCGGTCGGACGCTCCAGGAGCTGCGGGCGCACGTTTCCCAGCGCGGCGTCGGCGATCGCGCACGCCGCCCGGATGCGCGCCACCTCGCCGGCGTCCTTGAGGAGCCGCAGTCGCTCCACCGCCCCGTCGGCCGGGATCAGGTCGAGGTCGCCGACGAGCTCGCCGGCCCAGCGACGCTGCGCCGACCACGACACATGAGCGGCCTCCAGCGCGATGCGGCGCGCCCCTGCAGCCGCTGCTGCCTCGGCGACGACGGCGTCGGGCTCCGCGGCGACGATGCGGATCTCCGCATCGACGCCGGCAGCGGCGAGCTCCTCCGCGCTTCGGTCCCGGTACCGGCCGTCGGTGACGAAGAGCGTTCCGCCGTGGGTGACGAGGAGCAGCGCAGCGGAACCGGTGAAGCCGGTCAGGTAGCGCACGTTGGTGAGGTGCGACACCACGAGCGCGTCGCAACCGAGGTCGTCGAAGGTCTCGACGAGGCGCACCAGGCGCGTCGCGACGTCCATCGGGGGCAGGTCGACGGTCATGGCCGCCAGCCTAGGATCCGCGTGGCGCGTCGCCTCGCACACGTTCGAGCACCGCCCGGACCCGGGCCGCGGCGATGCCCTCGACGACCTCGACGCCGGCGGGGCCGTCGAGCACGAACGTGAGCCCGTCGCCCAGCACCTTCTTGTCCCGGCCCATCGCTTCGACGAGCTCGTCGACGGACAGACCATCGGGCACCTCGGTCGGGAGGTCGTAGGCGGCCACGACCCTGCGGTGCTCCGCCACCTCGGCGTCGTCGATGCGACCCAGGTCCCGTGCGAGCTCTGCCGCGAACACCAGCCCGATCGCGACCGCTTCTCCGTGGCGCAGGTCGTGACGACCCACGGTCTCGATCGCGTGTGCGAGGGTGTGGCCGTAGTTCAGCAGCGCCCGACGGCCCCCCTCACGCTCGTCGGATGCGACGACGTCGGCCTTGATGCGCACGCACGCGGCGACCCGCTCGGGCAGCGGCAGCTCGTCGAGTCGACCGCCCCCGAGCCAGTGGTACTTGGCGAGCTCGCCCAGTCCGCAGCGCCACTCGCGTGGTGGCAGCGTCGCGAGCACCTCCGTGTCGCAGAGCACGCCGAGCGGTTGCCAGTAGGTGCCGACGAGGTTCTTGCCCTCCGGAAGGTTCACTCCTGTCTTGCCGCCGATCGCCGCGTCGATCTGGCCGAGGAGCGTCGTTGCGACGTGCACGACCGGGAGACCACGGTGGAACACCGAGGCGGCGAACCCGGCGACGTCGGTGACGAGTCCTCCCCCGACGCCCACGACGCAGTCCGCCCTGGTCAGGCCCCATCGCGAGAACGCCGAGCAGAGCTCCCCCACCGTGGCCAGGTCCTTGGCCTGCTCGCCGTCGCCGATGGTGAACACGCGGTGCTCCCGACCCGGGTCGACCTCGACGGGGAGGCCGGCCTGGGTGACGACCGCGACCCGTCGGCTCCCCGACGGGATGAGCGAGGCCAGCTCGTGGCGCACTCCATCGCCCACGATCACCGGGTAGTCGCGATCTGCGCCCAGCGCCACGCTCAGCAGGATCGGACTGCTCATCGCATCGACCCGATCTCCTCGAGGACTGCGGCAAGCACCTCGGCAGGAGCACGGCCCGTCGTGTCGACCACCACGTCGGCGACCTCCGCGTACAGGGGCGACCGCTCGGCGTCGAGCCGGCGGAGCGCCGCCGCAGCGTCACCCGCCAGCAGGGGCCGCGCCTCGCGCGAGCCCGTCAGCCTCTCGGCCAGCTCCGCTGGATCTGCTCGCAGCCAGACGACCGTCGCCGAGTCGCCGATGTCACGACGGTTCCCCGCGTCGAGGACGACGCCGCCGCCTGTGGCGATCACCGCAGCGGGTCCTGCGAGTGCGTCGAGGAGGGCGATGCGCTCCGCCTGACGGAACGCCGCCTCCCCGTCCCGGGCGAACACGTCGGCCACCGTCGCCCCTGCTCGTCGTTCGACCATTCGATCGGTGTCGAGCACCGAGCATCCGAGGTGGCGGCCCAGCCGCGTCGCGATCGCGCTCTTGCCGGTCCCCGACAGCCCCACGAGGACGATGTGCTGCGACCGCTCGGGCGTCGGTTCCACCGGTGCGGCGCGCGCCGGCTCAGACGACGACGACGGGGAGGTCGTCGACGAGCTGGGCGATGGCGCCACGAAGCGCGATGGTCGGGCAGTCCCGCGCTTCGAGCAGGAGCGTCGTCCCGTCGTCGCACTCGAGCACGAGCGCCGTCGCATCGCGGTGGATCCGAGCGTTCATCCGGAACCTCGCCTCGTCGGCGTTCTGCGCCTCCAACGTCTGCACGACGCTCCAGGCGACCTGGATCGTGAGGCCCTTCGGTCCGGACACCTCGATCGCCTCGCGGGTGAGCGTCGCCGAGCATCGCCGGCGCTTCCTCGGCTGGTCAGGGTGCCCGCTCAGATACGTCACGTCCTCGAGCACGAGCACCGCGCCGCCCTGCTCCGGTGCGGGCGCAACGACAGGCTCGCCAGGAGCGTGCGGTGCGGAGGCGGCCGCCGCCGGCGTCGCAGGAGCGGGATCAGGAGCAGGAGCGACCGGAGATCCAGCCGGCGTCGCAGGAGCAGGCGCGACCGGAGGTGCAGCCGGCGTCGCATCCGGCAGGGTGGACATCAACGCCTGGACGACGCTGCTGCAGAAGTCCTCGGTCCATCCGGCACGCACGCGACGGCCGTCCGCCATCGCGAGGTCCACCTCCTGGATGCCCTCGACCGGTTCCCCGACTGCGTCGAGATCTGTCGCCGCACGGAGGTCGTACCAGCCCTGTGGGCCGTCGACCTGCAGGTCGGTCACGCCGAGGGAGGATCCGGCCAACACGAACAGGGCCGTGTCCCTGGTGCCGACTGCGGGCTCGATCCACCCCCGTGCGTATGCGTCGGGCTCCTGCTGGGCCGGCTGGCTGGCGCCGCCGACCGACTCACCTGTCACGACTCACGACCTCCGGACTGGTCCTGCGAGGTCGAGCGTACCGGGCCGACGCCGTCGAGCGATCCCTGGGCCCGTGTTCTGCCATCGTCGACGGTCAGAACCCGGAGCCGCTGCCGAAGGCGACACCGTGGCCACCGTCGAGGACGTCGCGGTCGTTGTCGTCGGCGATCGCATCGCCCGAGGTGCCGAGCGCTGCAGCGATCGCCTCGGCGGCCTTCGGGCTCAGCTTCGACATCTGGCGCAGGACCTCGTCGGCGGCGGAGTCGGCTTCGGCGGCTCCGAGTCCCGACGAGTGGCCGTCGAGATGCCCCGCCGTCGGCCCGTCGGTGAAGGCACCGGTGCCATCGAAGGACGCCGGGGCGGTCGGCGGGGCGGCGTCGGAGGTCCGCGGGTCCTGCTGGTCGACGTCGACACCGTGGTCGAATGTCTGCGCAGCGGCGAGGCGATCCTGGCGCGCAGCGTTCTCGAGCTGCACCCAGGGGTCGTCCTCGACGTCGGATCCGAGCAGATCGTCGATCGGGAAGTGCTCCGGGAACGCAGCATCGGTCGATGCTTCGTCGTCGAGGAGGACCACCTCGAAGGCAGCGACCTCCTCGGGTACCCCGTCGACGACGTGCTCACGGAGCAGATCGGGCTCGCGGAGCAGGTCGGGCTCGCGATGCGACGAATCGGAGCTCGTCGATGAACCGGCATCGAGCGCCTGCTCCACCGTTGCTCCTGATGCTGGTCCGGTCGGAGACCTCAGCGGCACGAGCTCGGCTGCCGGGCCCTCGACGGACACGAGGTCCCGAGCGACGAGCTCGGCGATGCGACCGCAGGTCACGATCTCCGGAAGACCCTGCGACGCGACGAGGTCGGCCACCCGAAGCTGCGCGCCGGCAGCGACGATCGCCGGCCAGTCCTCCGCGGTGAGGTGGACGCCCTCGACGTCGATGGACGCAGCGAGCCGGAGTCGGTGGGCGGTCGACGGGACCACCGCTTCGATCTCGGCCCAGGCCGCGAGGCGCTCCACAGCGGTGGCGACCACATCCACGAGGTCCTGCTCCTCGCCGTCGAGTGGTGGAGGCGCACCGGGCTCGAACAGGAACGAGCCGGCCCGGTAGCGCAGGAGCTCGACCACGACATCGGCGAGGTCGACGGAGTCCACGTCCCGAACGCTTCCAGCGGTGATCGCGCCATCGGACACGAAGATCTGCGCCGTGCTGCGATCGCCCTCCACGATCAGTCGACCGGTCTTGCGCGAACCCGCGAGGAGATGCAGCACGTCGGCGACCGGAAAAGCATCGATCGTCCCTTGGAGAGCCACGTCATTCCTCCTGCGAAGGTTCCTGCGTGCTCCATCGGCACATCCGCGGCGCGGGTTCAGCAATTCCTGGGTCGGAGCACCGGACTCAGCGCGCGACGGCCGCCGCCATCGCCTCGATCGGCGCAGGATGGCCCGTCCAGTGCTCGAAGGCGACGGCGGCCTGGTGCACGAGCATCGAGATCCCGTTCGCCGTCATGGCCCCGCGACGCCGAGCGGCCGCCATCAGCGGCGTGACCGACGGGTGGTAAACGAGCTCCGACACCGCGAGGTCTGCTCGCAGCAGGGCGGCGGGAACCGGGAGCGGACCCTCGTCGTCGAGCGAGGTGTCGGATCCCATGCCGACAGGAGTCGCGTTGACCAGCAGCTCCGCCTCACCGATCACGGCGGCGACGGCGCCGGGGTCATCCGCTGGCACGAAGGAGCCGACGGCGCCGGCGAGCGCCGCGGCGGCCTCACCCCGGCGTCGGTCCCTGTTCACCACCACGACCGACGAGGCACCGCCGCTCCCGAGCGCGTGGGTGACGGCCCTGCCCGCTCCCCCAGCGCCGAGAACGACTGCACGGACGCCGGGCGACTCGATGCCGAGATCGACACGGAGGCCCCTCAGGTAGCCGACGCCGTCGGTGTTGTCGCCGAGCATGGACCGGTCCTCCCGCGGCGACCGACGGATGCAGTTCACCGCCCCGAGCGCCGCAGCCACCGGGGTGAGGTCGTCGAGCGCAGGGATGACCGCCTCCTTGTGGGGCATCGTGACCGACATCCCCCGGATGCCGAGCGCCCGGGCGCCGTCGACCGCCGCAGCAGCGTCACCCGGGGCGACGGGCAGCGCGACGAACACCCAGTCCAACCCGAGCGAGCGGAATGCTGCGTTGTGGATGCGCGGCGACAGCGAGTGGACGATCGGGTCGCCGATCACCGCAGCGACCATCGTGGATCCAGTGGGGCTCAGAAGACCCCCCGAGCCTGGGCATCGGCCTTCGCTCGCTCGAACTCCTTGTAGGAGTCGGTGAAGAGGTGCGAGGGCGGATCCTTGGTCGTCAGCACGTAGTACCGCCACGTGCCGGCAGGCGCCTGGATCGCCGCTTGCAGGGACGCTCTGCCGGGAAGGCAGATCGGTGTCGGTGGCAAGCCCTTCACCTTGCGCACGTTGTAGGGCGTGTCAGCGGCGAGGTCCGTCTTGGTCAGCGTCCCCGAGGTCCGTCCGAGGCCGTACAGGTTGGCGGCGTCGATGCCGAGCGGGACCCCCGCGTCCAGGCGGTTCATGATGACCCGGGCGATCTTGCCCCGCTCGTCGTCGGGTCGGCCCGTCTCGCGCTCGACCAGCGAGGCGATCGTGACGAGCTGGTACGCCGTACGTCCCTGGAGCGTCTCGGCCTTGTCGTAGCCGAGCTCGTCGAGCACCTTGTCCATCTTGGTGGCCATCGTCTGGAGGACGTCGACCGCCGAGGCGTCGTCGCGGAACTCGTAGGTGTCGGGGAACAGGAACCCCTCCCAGTTCGCGACGTCGGCGGGCTTGTACCTGGAGGTCACGTGGCCGGAGGCCAGCGCCATCTCGAGGCTGGCCACGCTCAGGTTCGGCAACGCCTTGTTGATGTCGACGAGCGCGTCGACGAGTCGTCTGCCCTCGGGGATCCGGATCGTGACCGCGTCGATGGGGACCGGGCCCTTGTCGAGCACCTTGATCGCCTCGTCGAAGGAGGAGTTGCGATGGAACTGGACGTAGCGACCGGCCTTCCACGGGCCGGCCGACTTCCACTTCGCATACCACTGGAAGAGCCCCGCGTTGCTCACGACGTGGGACTGCGCCAGCAGCTGGGCGATCTCGTCGCTGCTCGCCCCGGAAGGAACCACCACCTCCTTCACGAGCGCACCCTGTCCACCAGCGGGGTGGATCTGCCGGCTGACCCAGAACACGCCGGCGACGACAGCGACGCCCAGCACCAGGAGGGCCAGCCCCGTCACCGCGAGCAGTCGCGGGCCGCCACGTGCCTCGCGTGGAAGCTGCACGTACTCGTCGCCGGAGGCGTCGTCGACGTCTGAGCCGGCGGCGGCGACGTCCT
>JAFDWA010000744.1 GCA_018268735.1 Actinomycetota bacterium
CGGCGGACCCGCTGCTGCGCCGCACCCGGGCCACCCCCTGACGGCACGACCCCGACCCCGCGACCCGAGCTCGGCTCGTCGCACGTCGATTGCCGCGGTGAGACGTTCTCGGTACCGGCGGGTCGGCTGCGCTGTAGCGTGCGCCCGGTGGAAGAACCAGGGGCGAACGACGCGCAGGCGGCCTACTGGGAGGCGCGTGCTCCCGCCTGGATCGAGGCGGAGGACTCGTCGCTGACGCTCGTGAGCGGGCCCGTCGGCGACGCAGCGATCGACCGGCTCGCCCTCCGACCAGGCGAACGGGTCCTCGACGTCGGCTGCGGAACCGGACCGACCAGCCTGCGGATCGCGCAGCTCGTCGCTCCGGGGGGCACCGTCACCGGGGCCGACATCTCCGAGACGATGGTCGCGACGGCGACGGCACGTGCCGAAGCTGCCGGGCTCGACACAGCGACCTTCGTCGTCGCCGATGCGCAGACCGCCGATCTCGGTGCCGGAGCCTTCGACGCGGTCTTCTCGCGCTTCGGCGTGATGTTCTTCTCGGACCCGGTCGCCGCGTTCGCCAACCTCCACGGCGCGCTGCGAGGAGGCGGTCGGCTGGTGTTCGCCTGCTGGCAGGAGCTCGTGCGCAACGAGTGGATGACCGTGCCCGGTGCCGCTGCCATCGCGGTCAGCGGGCTTGCCCCGAACATGCCGGAGCCAGGTGCTCCCGGACCGTTCTCGCTCTGCGATCCTGCACGCGTGCGCCAAGTGCTCGGCGACGCAGGATTCGGTGACGTCGAGCTCCAGGACCTCACCTACGACGTCGTGATCCACGAGGATCGGATCGAGCAGGTGCTGCACGGGTTGCAGCGGATGGGAGCAGTGCGGGAGCAGCTCGAGTCCTTCGCCGGCGATGCCGACATGCGCGAGCGCATCCTCGCAGCGGTCCGCGACGAGCTCGCCGGTCGTGTCGATGCTGCCGGCGACATCCACCTCGCCGGTGCGACGTGGGTGGTGTCGGCACGGGCGTGAGCCCTCTCGGCGTTCAGCCGTGCTGCCAGAAGCGGTTCGCGAACGAGTTGGTGCCGTCGAGCGCGACTGCGTCGAGCGCCTCGATCTCCGCCGGATCGAGCGACCATCCGAGCGCACCGGCGTTGTCGGCTGCCTGGTTGGCGTTCTTCGCTCCCGGTATCGGGACCGCTCCCTTGTCGATGATCCAGCGGAGCGCGACCTCGCTCGGCGTCCGACCGTCGTGGTTCGCACCCACCTCACGAGCCACCGCGACGACACGGTCGACCGCCTCCATCGGGTGCGCCGAGAACCCGCGCGCCTTCGGAGGTGGGTTCGATGCCGTGTACTTCCCGGTGAGGCGTCCCTGTCCGATCGGCGAGTAGGCGATCGGGACGACGCCGAGCTCGCTGCAGCGGCGGAGCAACCCGGTGGTCTCCGGGCGGCGACGCAGCAGCGAGTACTCGATCTGGTTCGACGCCAGCGGCACCCCGCGCTTCGCGAGCTCCGCATGGATGCGCTCGGTCTCACGGATCGAGTAGTTGGACACGCCGACGGCCCTGGTGAGGCCGGCTGCGACCGCGGCTGCCAGCGCCTCGGCCATCGCTGCAGCGGAACGCAGGCTGATCGGACCGTGGATCTGGTAGAGGTCGACGTGGTCGAGGCCGAGGCGACCGAGCGACGCCTCCAGCGACTGGCGCAGCGCCCCGGCGACGTCGAGCTTCCACGGCGCCGGCCAGAACTTCGTCGCGACCACGAGGGAGTCGCGTCGGGAGGGATCCTCGCCGACCGTCGAGCGCAGCAGCCTGCCCAGGATCCGTTCGCTCTCACCCGAGCCGTAGATCTCTGCCGTGTCGAACAACCCGATGCCTGCGTCGAGCGACGTGCGCCAGGCGTCGGCGATCGTCGCCTCGGTCGTGGACCGGTCGTAGGTGCCCATGCCCCACGTCTTGGAGTCACCCCAGGCCCAGGTCCCGACGCCCAGCGGCGCCACCGTCGTCGGACACCCCGGGAACATCACGTCGTCCATCCCGCCAGCCTGCCACCCGTCGACAGCGCAGGTCGTCGTCGCAGGAGCCGACCGTGCGGTCGTAGTGTCGGGTCGTGCACGAGGTGCCACCGCTGCAGGTCCTCGACGAGGGGTGGTTCCACGTCGGTTCCGACGGCTTCGACCCGGCGGCGCCCGAGCTGGCCGCGGGCTTCGACCCGCACATGGTCACCCGTGTGAAGGAGTGGCTCGACAACGGCCTGCGGCGCGGTCGGACCGAATGGCACGACGACTACCTGCTGATGGTGTTCGTCGTCCCGATCATGGATCACGAGGCCGAGCAGGTCTGGACACGTCAGATCCTCGTGCTGTGCACCCATGACGCGGTCCTGACCGTGGACGACTCGCCGGCGGGTCGGCCGCGAGTCGATCCCATCCCGGTCCTCGAGCGGTTCCAGGCAGCGTCGGATCGTCGGCCCGGACGCCTGGTGGCCCTGATCATGGACGCAGTCGCGAGCGCCTTCGTCGAGATCGTGGACCGGTTCGACTCCGAAGCCAACGAGCTCGAGGACCTCCTCGAGGACTCGACGCCCCGTTCGCGCCAGGCCGCCGAGTACCTGCGTGATCGACTCAAGCAGTTCCGCAGCGACCTCCACGGCGTCCGGCGGTCGCTGCAGCCCACGATGGAGGCCGTCCGTCAGGTCGTGTCGGGGATCGACCTCAAGGGCGACGAGCTGTTCCCCAGCGACATCGAACGCCGCCTCCGCGACACCCTCGACAAGCTGCTCTACGTCGCCGACTCCTTCGAGGGCGTCCGTGACGAGGTCACGTCGCTGCGGGACTACATGCAGACGCGGATCGCGAACGACCAGAACGAGATCATGAAGTTCCTGACGATCGTCGCGGCGCTGGTCCTCATCCCGACGTTCATCGTCGGGTTCTTCGGTCAGAACTTCCAGCCCATGCCGGGCCTGCACCACACGTTCTGGATCGCGGTCGCGGTGATGGCGGTCATCGTCGTGGCCGAGGTCGTGCTGCTGTGGTGGCGTGGCTGGATCGGCAACCGGGGCGACTCCCGGGTCGAACAGGCGATGCGATCCGGGTTGGGTCGCCGTCGACCGCACCCCTGACGCGCCGAGCTCACCGACCCGTCGTGCGGCGACGGTGCGACTCGGCCGGCTTCCCGTCCTCGAAGAACTCGGTCTTGTCGACCTGCTCCGAGCGACGGACCTTGCCGCGCATGGTTCGGGTCGACTCCGACAACGAGTCGAACGCGAGCGCTGCGCCGTCGGCGCAGGGAGCGAACGCCTGGATGTTGCCTGCAGCGACACCGAGTCCGCCGGCTTCGCCGTACACGTCGAGACCCGCGCCGAGGAACACGAACGTCCAGCCGGCAGCGGTCCGGTCGGCGACGAGGTCGGTGACGGCGGACAGGCTCTGCTCACGGCTCGCGTTCTCGTGACCGTCGGTGACCGAGACGATCACGACCTCCTCCGGCCGGTGCCCCACCGATGCCAGCGTCGCCGCCCGTGCGGTCGCGCTCGCGATGAGCCGAGCGGTCGCGTCGAGCAGCGGGGTGCCGCCGCGTGGCACGAACGTCGCGGCGTCGAGCGGTGCCATCTCGGCGATCGGGATGGCGTCGACGACGACCTCCTGTGGGTCCTCGGTGTCGAACTGGACCAGCGTGATGCGGGCGTCGGGGCCATCTGCCTGCTGGTCGGCGAGCAGGCGGTTGAACCCGCCGATCACGTCGTCGGCCATCGAGGCCATCGATCCCGAGCGGTCGAGCAGCACGTGGAGGTGCACGATCGGGCCGGGTCCGTCCTGGTGGCTCTCGTCGTGGTTCCCCTCGCCGTGGTTGTTCGTCTCGTCCATGGTGGTCCTCCGATCGGTGTGCTTCCTCGGCGGTGTCGTGGCCGCCGTCGAAGGGATCGAGTACGGCGGCGTGGAGATGTGACACCACGCAGCGGGTGTTGCACTCGGGTGGTCCGCGTCGGCAGCGGCGGTGTGTCACATCCGTGGGCCACACTGCTCTGGAGGAGTGGAGGTGCAGTGCAGGTGGATCCGATTCAGGTGGACCCGGTGCAGGTGGACCCGGTGCAACCAGTCACACGGTCGGACCACCCGACCGTCGGCGGAGTCGAGGTGTTGGAGTGGCTCCGCAGCAGCGAGGCACGATCCGTGGCGCGTGGTCGGCTCCGCTCCGCAGGCCTGCTCAGCTCAGAGGACCTGGTCGACGACGTCCTGGGTGACGCGACCGTGTCGGTCCTGCGCCGGCTGCGAGGACCGGAGCCGCTCGTGTTGGACTCGGCTGCCGCCTACGGAGCCACGGTGGTCCGCAACCAGATCCGTGCGCTCGCACGGGGCCGCGATCGACTGGTCGAGGCCGACGAGGCCGCGATGGTCGAGCTCCACGAGGCCCAGGAGCAGGCCACGGCGTTGGATCTCGACCCGTGGTTCGAAGACGACGTGCGGGTCGTGCTGGAACACCTCGGCGGGACGGCGACGTTGTTGTCCGCAGCCCTGGCCCTGCTGACGTTCATCGTCCATCCTGGCAGCGAGCCCGCCGAGGCCCCGACGCCACGCGCTGGCTCCCGCCCCGACCAGGCGCGCTGCTGGCCGGCGCTGTGGCTGGCCGGCGAGCGGAGCATCTTCCCGGACAGGCGGCTCGGCGACGCGGGGGACTCCGCTGCGCTGCGTCGCCGGCGCGCCCGCCGCATCGCTCAGGTGCAGGCGCAGCTGGAACGGGCCTACGCCCGGATGATCACGACCGCCACGACCAGCGGAGCTCACCGTGGCTGATCTCCCGCTCCAGGGCCTGCATCCCGGACAGGCCCACGACGTGGTGATCGTCGATGATGCGACGCCGCGACTGGAGGGGGCGCCGTTCGGGCCCGCCGGAGCGATCGTGCTCCGCTCAGCGGAGGGGTCCGAGTCGTCGGAATGGTGGGTCGACCACGCGGATCCCGACGCCTTCGTCTCCTGTGAGCCACCGGAGCCGTGGTCTCGGGCATCGGAGCTGTCGCAGGACCCGGTCGTGGTGGCGTTGTTCGGCGGGGAGGCGGCCCTGGCGCTCGCCGACCGCTGGCGTCATGCACGACGTGGTGACGATGCGGACCCCCGGCAGCGACCCCCCGGGAGGCCCACCGGGTGGACCCGCGGCCGGTCGGCGCCGGGGCCCGTGGCAGCGGTGGTCCTGCGGATCGACCTCGCATCGGATCCGGACCTTCTGCCGATCGCCCGGATCGCCGCGGGCGTCGAGGCGCTGGCGGACCTCGCGGTCGCGCCGGTCGGAGCGCTGCTCGACGGGGAACGCAGGAGGCTGGTGCAGTCGCTCGTCGAAGACGCCGCGGCACTCGGCCGTGACGACGTCGCCGCACTCGACCCGCGACTCGTCGGTCCGTTCACGAAGGTCGTCGATCGCGGGGTGGCGGTCGAGCCGGGTCTTGCCGAGCGCCTCGAGGGTCTGCGTGACTGGCTGGGACAGGTCGATGTGAGCGGTCGTCGCCCGCTCGCCGCCCGGCCGCCGGCCGCGGCGGTGGCTCCGCTCGCGACGCCTCGGGTCGAGGAGTCGGCCTCCTTCGATCTCCTGTACCCCTGCGCCGATGTCCCCGAGCCCGAACTGCACGTCGAACGCAGCACACCCGCGCTCGTGACCGTCCGGCCGGATCGCTCCTCCGCTCGCAGCCAGCCCGTCGGTTGGGTGTCGGTGTGGCGCACCGCCGGGCTCGTCCGCCTCGGCGTCGCGCCGTTGATGGAGGGCTCCGACGGCTCCGACGATCTCGTCGCGCGGGTGGCGGTCCCACCGGATCTCGCCGAGGGCGACTACCAGGTCCGGATCGAGGACTGCGACCTGCATCCGCCCGGCGACACCGCTCCGCTTCCGCTCATCCGCGACGCGGTGCGCGCCGGTCGCGACGCGTGTCGACGGGAGCGTCTGGGTGAGCGGACCGCGGCACGGCGCCGCTGGCGGGAGTGCGCCGATCTGTGGTTCGACATCGGCGACGACGACCGTGCCGAGCTGGCAGCCCACTACGCCGAGCGGTCCGGCCCGTCAGCTCGACTCGTCCCGTCGCTCGCCGATTCGATCATGGCCGCCGAGGCCGCCGAGTTGGGCAACGACCGCTGAACCTCAGCGCCAGCCGGCCCGCTTCATCAACTTGAGCGCCGTGGTCATGATGGTCGCGAACCCGTCGTCGCCGAGTTGGCGCAGCGGTGGGGCCAGGTTCATCAGACGTTGCCGGGCGATGGTCTGGCTCTCGGTGAACTTGGTGATGCCGGCGATGCCGTGACGGCGACCGAGGCCGGAGTCACCCATCCCGCCCATCGGAGCGTCGATGCTGCCCCACGCCGCCGCGTACGCCTCGTTGACGTTGACGGTGCCGGCATGCAGTCGGGCGGCGACGGCACGACCCCGGGCAGGTGAGCGGCTCCAGACGCTGGCGTTGAGCCCGTAGCGGGTGTCGTTGGCGAGCTCGACTGCTTCGTCGTCGCTGTGGAACCGGTAGATCGACACGAGCGGTCCGAAGGTCTCCTCAGCGAAGCAGGTCATGTCGGGTGTGACGTTCGTGAGCACCGTCGGCTCGTGGAAGTACGGGCCGAGGTCCGGTCTGGCGCGACCTCCGGCGAGCACGGTCGCGCCCTTGTCGACGGCGTCGCTGACGTGTGCCGAGGTCACGTCGAGCTGCTCGGTCGAGGTGAGGCTGCCCATCTGGGTCGAGAAGTCGTAGGCGGCGCCGGTGCGCATCTCCTCGACCGCGGCGACGAACGCCGGGACGAAGCGGTCGTAGATCGCATCGGCGACGTACATCCGCTCGATCGAGATGCACAGCTGACCGGACGAGGAGAAGCAGGCTCGCACGGCACCCTCGACGGTCCGGCCCAGATCGGCGTCGTCGAGCACGAGCATCGCGTTCTTGCCGCCGAGCTCCAGCGAGCACCCGATGAGGCGCCCGCCGGCCTCCGCCGCGATCCGACGACCCGACTCGGTGGAGCCGGTGAACATCACGTAGTCGGCGATGTCGAGCAGCGGGGTCCCGATCGTGGATCCCCGTCCCAGCACGATCTGCCACAGATCCTCGGGAAGGCCCGCTCGGCGTGCCAGGTCGAGCGCGAACAGCGCCGTCAGCGCGGTCTGGTTGTCGGGCTTCTGCACGACGGCGTTGCCGGCCAGCAGCGCCGGGATCGTGTCGCCGGCGCCGAGGCTGAGCGGGTAGTTCCACGGCGAGATGATCGTGACGATCCCGAGGGGGTGGCGAAGCTCGCGCACGTCGGTCAGCCCGGGGATCAGCCCCGTGCGTCGATGCGGTGCGAGCGCCCTCGCCGCGGTCCTCGCGTAGTAGCGGGCCGTGTTGGCGATGTCGGCCACCTCGAGGAAGGCATCACGCCGTGCCTTGCCGTTCTCGACCTGGATGAGGTCCATCAGCTCGTCCCGGTGCTCGAGCACGAGGTCGTGGAAGTCCCCGAACACCGCAGCACGTCGGCTGATCGGCGTGGCCGACCAGGCTGCCTGGGCGCGGCGTGCCCGCTCTGCGGCAGCGGCGACGTCCTCGGCCGAGCACTGGGGCAGGTCGACGACCTTCTCACCGCTGAACGGCGCCGTCGTGGTGACGCTCGACGCGGTCCCCGACGAGGCCACGAGCGAGCACAGGCGCTTGCGCAGCAGGTCGTTCACGGTCGCCGGCAGCACGGGACCGACGCCGCCGCCCGACGACGTGGCGTTCCTCGATGGTGTGGCGTCGCCGACCGGATCGACCGTGGTGCTCATGGCCGAGACGCTAGGCCCGGGACGACCCGGTCGGCGAGGGGATCGCGAGCGGGCAGACTGGTGCGATGCGAGCAACCAGGCGGCGGGCGGCGTCCTCGGAGCAGCGGGCGGGGTGGAGCTACCTCGGCGTGTCGGTCAACAACGCGCTCTACACGCTCAACGCGTTCCGACCGAGCAACCGGTCGCGCCTGCTGTTCGGCTGGAGCTTCTTCGCGAGCTGGATCACGATCGAGCTCGCGCCGTTCATCCGGCTCGTCGAGGTGGCCGTCGGCACGTGGTTCGTGCGCAAGGGAGCGCTTCGGACGAGACCGGGCAGGATCGGGATGGTCCTGACGCTGGGGACCTTCGCCGGGATGGCAGCGACGATCCGGCAGAGCTACGCGGCACGCCACGAGATCCGTCAGGCTCTGCGGGACATCGCCGAGATCAACCCGCCGGATCCGCTGCCGGTGCGCTGGGAGCGGCGGATCGAGTTCGCGCGTGCCGGCGGGCGGGCACTGAGGATGGACATCCTGCGGCCCGACGTCGTCGACGCGCCCGGCGAGGAGCGCCCGGTGCTGGTGCAGGTGCACGGCGGCGGCTGGGTGCTCGGGTTCAAGGACCGCCAGGGCCAGCTGCTGATGCGGCAGATGGCGAGTCGGGGGTGGGTGTGCTGCAACGTCGACTACCGCCTCAGCCCCGCGGCGACCTTCCCGGACCACCTCGTGGACGTGAAGCGGTCGATCGCGTGGATCCGCGACCATGCAGTCGAGCTCGGTGTCGACCCGGGGTTCGTCGCCATCACCGGTGGATCGGCGGGCGGACACCTGACCGCTCTCGCGGCGCTGACCGCGAACCAGCCGCGCTTCCAACCCGGCTTCGAGGATGCCGACACCTCGGTCGTCGCCGCGGTGCCCTTCTACGGGGTCTACGACTTCACGGACCGCAACGAGGTGTGGCCGCCGGACACGCAGTCGATGTTCCTCGCTCCCGTCGTCATGAAGTGCGATCTCGACGAGCGACCCGACCTGTGGGCCGACGCGTCGCCGATCGACCAGGTCCACGTCGACGCGCCGCCGTTCTTCGTCATCCACGGCGACCGCGACGTGCTCGCTCCGGTCGAGGACGCCCGGATGTTCGTCGATTCGCTCCGAGCGCAGTCCGAGCAGCCGGTGTACTACCTGGAGCTCAAGGGCGCCCAGCACGCGTTCGAGACGTTCGCGTCGGTGCGGGCCAACGCGGTGGTCGCATCGGTGGGC
>JAFDWA010000745.1 GCA_018268735.1 Actinomycetota bacterium
CTCCTCGGGCTCCGGCGGATGGTCGGTCATGATCTTGTAGATCTGGTCGACCACCGCCTCGAACCCCGGGTCCTGGCGATGACGTGGCCGTGGGATCGAGATCTCCAGCGTCGTGCGGATGCGACCGGGGTTGGCGCCGAGGATGACCACCCGGTCCGCCAGCAGCGCCGCTTCCTCGATGTTGTGGGTGACGATGAGGATCGCCTTCGTCGGGAACTCGCGCGTGTCCCACAGCTCGAGCAGCTCACCTCGGAGGTTCTCGGCGGTGAGGACGTCGAGGGCGCTGAACGGCTCGTCCATCAGCAGCAGGTCGGGTTCGACCACCAGCGCACGGGCGAAGCCGACGCGCTGGCGCATCCCGCCGGACAGCTCCTTCGGGTACGCGGTCTCGAAGCCGTCGAGGCCGATCAGGTCGATGGCCCGGACCGCCCGTTCGGCCCGCTCCGCGGCATCGACCTTCCGCGCCTCGAGCCCGACCTCCACGTTCTGCTGCACGGTGAGCCACGGCAGCAGCGCGAAGGTCTGGAACACGAGCGCGGTGCCGGGGTTGGGTCCGTCCACCGGCCGACCGCGGTAGCGGACCTCGCCGGAGCTCGGCTCGATCAGCCCGCCGATGCAACGCAGCAGCGTCGACTTGCCGGAGCCGGATCGACCGAGCAGCGCGAGGATCTCCCCTTCGTTCACGTCGAGGTCGATCCCGTCGAGCACCGGCAGCGGGCCGTCGAGCCCGTCGAAGGACTTGGTCAGGTCCCGGACGGTGATGATGGGTGCTGGTGCGGTGCGGTCGAGGTTCGGCATGGTCGATCCCATCAGCTCAACGAGAACCGGTTCTCGGCGAGGCGGTAGAGGCGACGCCACACGAGTCGGTTGATGCCGACCACGTAGAGCGACATGACGGCGACCCCGGCGAGGATCTTCGCGAAGTCGCCGGCCTTGCTGGCCTCCGCGATGTAGGCGCCGAGTCCGGTCGCTGTGAGCGTGGTGCCGCCGTAGGTGACGATCTCGGCGACGATCGAGGCGTTCCAGGCACCACCGGACGCCGTGATCCCGCCGGTGACGTAGCTCGAGAACACGGCCGGCAGGATCAGGCGCCGCCACCGCTGCCAGCCGCGCACACCGAGGTCGTCCATGGCTTCACGGAGATCGCTCGGGATGGCCTGCGCTCCGGCGATGACGTTGAACAGGATGTACCACTGCGCGCCGAGGCTCATGAGCAGGATGCCGCCGAGGTCCAGGCTGACCCCGAAGTGGATGAACGCGAGCGTGGCGAACGGGAACAGGAAGTTCGCCGGGAAGCTCGCGAGGATCTGCACGACGGGCTGCGCCAGGCGCGACCAACGCCGGGACATCCCGATCTTCACCCCGATCGGCACCCAGACGAGCGTGGCCACGACGACGAGGACGATCACCCGCAGCAGCGTCACGAAGCCGAGCCACGTCGCGGTCACGTACACGCCGAGCCCGTCGCGGTCGACCGTGTAGCCGACGAGGCTCACCAGACCCCACACGACGGCCGCGGCGACGACCACTCCGAACACGGCGTCGCCCACACGGCGACGCACCGGGTCGGTGTGCAACGGGCGCGTGTCGGTCCCGAAGACCGCCATCGCCCGTCCCAGCGGGTCCGCGACCTTCCGACGCATCGAGCCGACGAGCCGCGGCCAGCGGGTGCTGCGGAGGAGGTCGAGGAAGTGCGACCTCGGTGCGTCGGTCGCCTCCGACAGCTCGAGCTTGTAGCGCTCCGAGAAGGCGATCAGGGGGCGCCAGAACAGGAAGTTCACTCCGAGCACGACGATCACCATCGTGAGGATCGCCAACCAGACCTCGCGGAGGTCGCCGGCGTCGATCGCTGCGGCTGCGTAGGAGCCGATGCCCGGGAGCGCGTAGGTGGAGTTGAGGACGCTGATCGCTTCGGCGGCGGAGAGGAAGAACCAACCTCCGCCGAAGCTCATCATGGCGTTCCAGGTCAGGCCGATGGCGGCGTGGGGAACCTCGACCTTCCAGAACCGCATCCAGCGAGTGAAGCGGAAGTTGCGCGAGAGCTCGTCGAGCTCACGGGGCAGCGTGCTGACCGACTGGTAGAAGCTGAAGGTCATGTTCCACGCCTGGGACGTGAAGATCGCGAACACCGCCGCCATCTCCAGACCCAGCAGCGAGCCGGGTGCGAGCGCGATGAACGCCGTCACGGTGATCGACAGAAACCCGAGGACCGGCACCGACTGCAGCACGTCGAGGATCGGCACCAGCACCTTCTCGGCGCGCCGGCTGCGTGCGGCCACGTAGCCGTACACGAAGGTGAAGATCGTCGAGATGCCGAGCGCGACGAACATCCGCAGCAGGCTGCGCGCTGCGTAGTACGGCAGGCGCGACGGCGAGGTGTCGATGCTCGTCACGTCGGTCGGGGCGAAGGAGACGGTCATCCCCCGCCCGAGGCGCACGATGACGTACAGCACCACCACGACGGCGACGAACACGACGACGTCGGCCAAGCCGGGTCGGCGTCGCGTCAGCGCGCCGCGGAAGGAGGTGAACGATGGCGTCGCCATGGAGGATGTGCCGCCCGGCGCCATGCCGGGCGGGGTGCATCATGACCTACCGCGGCCGAGCGCGGGAGCGCGCGGCGAGTCAGGCGACCGGCCGCGCGTCGCCGATGGTGACGAGGGTGACCTGGTTGCCCCCCGCGTGCTTCGCCCGATAGGAGGCACGGTCGCTCGCGACGAGCACGCCCTCGAGGTCGACCGGGCGCTCCACGAACGCGACGCCGACGCTGCCGCCGACGGTGATCTGATGGCCCTCCACCCCGAACGGCGATGCGAGCGCAGCCCGGATCCGCTCGCCGACCACGGTGGCACGCTCGGCATCGGCGACGCCGGCGACGTGCACGACGAACTCGTCGCCTCCGATGCGGGCGATCGTCGCGTCGTCGCGCAGGGTGTCGCGCAGGCGCCCGGCAATGCACTGCAGCAGGCGGTCGCCGACCGAGTGGCCGTAGGTGTCGTTCACCGGCTTGAACCCGTCGAGGTCCACGAGCAGGAAGGCCGACGGCGACGGGCGCAGCATCCAGCGCGCGTACGCCGATTCGAGCCCGGCCCGGTTCAGCAGGCCGGTCAGCGGGTCGTGGGTTGCGGCGCGCTGCAGCTCCGCCCGCAGGTTCTGCTGCTCGGTGACGTCCTCGGTCTGCACGATCGCGTGCAGCGGCGAGCCGTCGTCGGCCCTGATGACCGTCGCGGTGACCCGTGCCCACGCGAGATCGCCGTCCATGCGGACGAATCGCACCTCGATCGGCGCGCGCTCCTCTCCCGACAGGATCGCGAGCGCGTGGTCGGCTGCCCGGCGGCGGTCCTCGGGATGCGCCAGGCGGATCAGGTCGGAGCCGACGATGCCCTGCATCGTGGAGCCCAGCATCGTGGCGAGCGCCGAGTTCACCCGCCGCAGCGTGCCGTCGTTCTCGACGATCGCCATGCCGATCGGAGCCCGGTCGAACACCTGCTCGAACAGGTCGCGGGCCTGCGCCGCGGTTCGTTCGGACTCGTGTCGCGCCGTCATGTCCCGGGCGGTGATCACGAGGCCTCTGACGCGCTCGTCACCGGTCAGGTTGTTGGTCAGGATCTCGACCTGGCGCCAGGCGCCGTCGGACTGGCGGAGCCGCAGCAGCAGCGGCTCGCGCACGCCGGATCCGCTCGCGACGGTGGTCGCCATCGACTCCACCGCCA
This sequence comes from Actinomycetota bacterium, assembly GCA_018268735.1. Lineage (GTDB taxonomy): Bacteria > Actinomycetota > Acidimicrobiia > Acidimicrobiales > Microtrichaceae > Dermatobacter. The sequence goes on from JAFDWA010000745.1 coordinate 3,714, forward strand.
GTCCGATGTCCTCCGGGTGGATGAGGGCGAATCCATCCTGGCCCACCATCGCCTCGGGGTCGAGGCCGAGGATCCGGCGCGCCGCCTCGCTCACGAAGATGAACCGACCGCCCTCGTCGATCACGGCAATCATGTCGGCGTTGTCGGCGACGAGCGCCTCGAACAGCTCCGGCGACCGCTCGGAGCCCGACGATGAGTCCACCGGCGCACCCGACGCCGTCCCGGCATCGGGGGCCTCGTCGTGCTCGGACGATGCCATGCGTTCAGCCTATGGGGCGTGTAGCGCTTCGCCACCTGATCACGCCTGTGCCACGTTGCACTGCGCCTGCTCCGGTATCTTGCGTCGATCACGCAGCTCGAACCCGCCAGTGCCGGACCGGCAGCGCCGGATCGCCGAGCGAGCCGTGGGTGGATCGACGGCATCGGCGCGGCGTGCGCCTTCGTGTGCTTCGTGTCCTTGTGGTTCGCCGTCGAAGCCGACGGGCCCGTCGTCCGCGCTGACCGTCGGATCCTCGGATGGGTGCTCGATCACCGGTCCGCAGCGCTGACCGCAGCGATGCGGGGCGTGACGGTGCTCGGCGACGTCCGCGTGATCGTGCTGGTGGGGGCGGTCGCCGTTGCGTGGCTGGTCGCATCGCATCGCCGTGATCTCGCGGTCGTGCTCGTGGTCTCCTCCACCGGCACCTGGTTGCTGGTCAACGCCGTGAAGCGACTCGTCGAGCGACCACGACCACCGCAGGCGGTGCGGCTGGTCGCGGCGGGCGGCTGGTCGTTCCCCTCCGGACACGCTGGACAGGCAGCTGCGATGTACCTGGCCGTCGGCCTGCTCGGTTGGCTGGTCCTGCGTTCCCGCTCCGCCCGGTGGACCGCGCTCGTCACGGCGGTCCTTCTCGCTGGTGCGGTCGGGATCAGTCGCGTCTACCTGGGCGTCCACTGGTCCTCGGACGTCGTGGCGGGATGGTCGCTCGGGTCGGCGTGGTTCCTGGTGCTGCTCGGCGTGGCCGGCTACACGTCCCGAGCGCGACGAGCCGCTGCGAACTTGTAGGCCCCGGTCGCCCACGCGACCTGTCACCGACAAGTTCCACGAGCCGCTGCGAACTTGTAGGCCCCGGTCGCCCACGCGACCTGTCACCGACAAGTTCGACGATCAGCCACGAACTCGTCGGTCAGGGTCGCCTCCGGACAGCGATGGGCCGACGACGAGCACGACGACGGCGAGGACGGCGACGACCGCACCCGACACCACGAACGGACCGTGTCCCGACCCACCCCACGCGAGGCCGGCCCAGACCCCTGCGACGAGCAGGCCGACACCGGCGACCGCTGACTGGATCCCGAGTGCGGTCGCACGGCTGTGGGCCGGCACGAGGTCGGCGACCCACGCCCGGGTGACGCCATCGGTCAAGGCTGTGTAGCACCCGTAGAGGGGGAACAGGACCCAGGCCCACGGCGCCGTCGAGGTCAGCCCGAAGCCCAGGTAGGCCGCAGCGAACACGACGAGGCCGCACCCGACGACCAACGGCCGCGACAGGCGGTCCGAGACCAGTCCCGCCGGATAGCTGCCGACCGCGTACGTGAGGTTGTAGAGCACGTAGAGCGCGACCACGCCGGTGTAGTCGAAGCCGAGGTCCTTCGCCCGCAGCAGCAGCAGCGTGTCCGGGAAGTTGACGAGCCCGAAGACGCCGATCAGGCCGATGACCTTCCAGTAGCTCCTCGGCAGCCCGTGCACCGACCACGCCGACTCGTGTCGCTCATGGGGGTGGGGACGCTCCCGGATCGCGAACACGAACCCGACGCTCAGCACCGCCGGGATCACCGCGACCCAGAACAGCGGTCGGAAGCGCTGACCGACGAGGTCGTAGAGGGCCAGACCGATGAGGGGTCCGACGACGGCGCCGGCGGTGTCGGCGGCGCGGTGGAACCCGAAGGCCCGACCCCGGTTCGCGGGCGTGGTGTCGTCCGCGATGATCGCGTCGCGTGGCGGCCCGCGGAGCCCCTTGCCGACGCGGTCCACGAACCTCGATCCGAGGACCATCGGCCACGCGGTCGCCAGCGCGAGGAGCAGCTTGCCGAACGCCGAGAGCCCGTACCCACCCGCGACGAGCGGGCGACGACGACGCAGATCCGCCAGTCGGCCCGAGGCCATCTTCATGACCGACGCGGTGCCGTCCGCGAGGCCTTCGATCAGGCCGAGCACCGCGGGCGACGCACCGAGCACACCGGTGACGAAGAACGGCAGGACCGGGTACAGCAACTCGGACGCGGTGTCCTGCAGGAACGACACCAGCGACACGACCCGGATGTTCCGCGTCAACCCCTCGCCGGCCGGGTCGTCCGCCACGCCGCATGTTCCCACAGCCACCTCGACGCGTCGCGCCGGATCGCTGCCGGATCCACACGAGGCGGTGTGAGCGAGCGCCCGCGCCGAGCGCCCGCCGGCCGGACCGCGACGACGACCGCCGTTGCGGCCCGTGGCGTCAGCCCAGCGCCTTGGCCTTCAGCCGGTCGAACTCGGCCTGGTTGATCGCGCCCGACTGCAGCAGCTGCTGCGCCTGAGCGATCTGCTCCGCCGGCGACCCGCTGGACGCCACGGACTGCACGTAGTCGTTGAACTGCCTCTGGGCGTCGGCCTGCGCTGCGAGGTTCCGCTTGGCCATGCCGCCACCACGGGCGATCAGGTAGATCAGCGCGGTCAGGAACGGGAAGATCAGCAGGAAGATCACCCACGCCGCCTTCGCCCAGCCGCTCGTCTCGTGGTCGCGGAACAGGTCGCCCAGGATGCTGAAGAGGATCATGAAGTACATGACCATGAAGAAGATGACGAGGGTGGTCCAGAGGATCTCACCCAGGCCGATGTCAGCGAGGATCATCTCGGTCTCCGTCTGTGCGCTGGTCCGACCGGAGCCGGATCGGGGGAACGACGACGCCGATCACGTCGCCGGCGGTGCGCGACTGTCTACAGCACCGCAGCGCCCGGGGTGGCGACACGGTCACCCGAACCGGGCGATGCGCTGGACGCAGCGACCGGAGATGATGGCAACCACTCCCTGACCCGCACCCATCGACCGCCATCTCCGGTCGGGTGCCACCAGGACCGATCGGAGGATCTGCCCCATGGGACTGCGACACCGCCACGTCGACGGACCGGACGTCGTCCGCTACCGGATGAGGGAGAAGGTGGTCGCGATCGGCGACGACTCCTGGATCGACGACGAGTCGGGCAACCACGTCTACAAGGCGAACGGCAAGGCAGCGCGGGTTCGCGACACCTTCGTGCTCGAGGATGCAGGTGGCGGCCACGTCGCCAAGATCAAGGAGCGGACCCTGAGCGTCCGCGACAAGATGACGATCGACCTCGGTGACCGCTCCGCGACCGTCAAGAAGGCCCTCGTCGGGCTCCGCGACCGGTTCCACGTCGAGGTGGACGGGGCCCCGGACCTGAAGGTGCACGGCAACATCGTCGATCACGAGTACGAGATCGAACAGGACGGCGACACGGTCGCGACGGTCTCGAAGCGCTGGTTCCGGGTCCGTGACACCTACGGGATCGAGATCCAGGCGGGCGCCGACGTCCCGCTGCTGCTCTCGGTGTGCATCGCGGTCGACGACATGTCCCGCGGCTGATCGTCACACGTCCGGGAAGCGCGCCGTCATCGAGGCGCCGCCACTCGGCGACTCGCCGACGACGAGCGTTCCACCGTGGGCGTGCACGACCTGCTCCACGATCGCGAGGCCGAGGCCGGAGCCCGGCGTCGAACGGGCGTCCGCGGCACGCCAGAACCGCTCGGTGACGTGGCCGCGGTCCTCGGCACGGATCCCCGGACCTTCGTCGTCGACGACGAGGGCCCGGTCGTGGAGGCGCACGGTGACGGTGCCTCCGGGCGGACTCCACTTGAGGGCGTTGTCGAGGAGGTTGAGCACGGCTCGTTCGAGCAGCGCCGGCTCGCCACGCATCGGGGTGGCCGCGAGATCGGTGACCATGCTGACGTCGTCACGACGACGACGTGCACGATCCACAGCCTGCTCGACGACCGCGTCGAGATCGAGGTCCACGACGTGTCGGGCGTCGACCTCGTCACCTCGGGCGAGCTCGACGAGGTCCGCGACGAGCCCCGAGAGCTCCTCGATCTGCGCGGTCACGTCGGCCATCAGCGCCGTGCGGTCCGCAGCGTCCAGCTCCTCGCCGGAGCCGAGCACCTCGATGTTGGTCCGCAGGCTCGTGAGCGGCGTGCGCAGCTCGTGGCTCGCGTCCGCGACGAGTCGACGCTGCTCCACCCGCGATTCGTTGAGGGTCCGCAGCATCCGGTTGAAGCTCGACGCGAGCCCCTCGACCTCGTCGCCGCCCACCTCGGGCACCGACACCGACAGGTCCTCGGTGTCCGCGACGTGTGCAGCGGCCGACGCGAGCCGCGACACCGGTCGCATCGCGGAGCGCGACACCGCCCAGCCGAGAGCGAGGGCTGTCGCGACGCCGAGTGCGCCGGTGAAGGCGAACACGATGGTCAGCCGACGCACGGACTCCTCGATCTCGGTGGTGGTGCGCGCCACCTGGACGCCGAGCACCCGGCCGCCGACCTCGCCGGCCGAGACCGTCGCGACGCGGAACGACTCGACGCCCTCGCTCGCGTCGCTCAGCACCGGCCTGGTCGCGTCGCGGCCCGCCGAGAGGTCCGCAGCAGTCAGCGGCAGCGTCGGGAACGATCCGTGGCTCAGCACGGCGCCATCGGGGCTGAACACGCGGGCGGCGCGAGCAACCCCGCTGAGGCGGGCGCTGTCGCCAGGGTCGTGGACCGCCTGGAGCCGACGCAGGACGCGTTCGGCCTCGTTCGAGACGGCACGGTCGACCTGGTCGCGCAGCACGTGGCGGACCGAGACGATGCCCACGACGGCGATCATGACCGCGACGAGCGCTGTCGACGCGGCGGCGGCCCACGCGACGCGCGAACGCAGCGTCATGGGTCTGAACGCAGCACGTAGCCGACACCCCGGACGGTGTGGATCAGGCGGAGCTCGCCGCCGGCCTCGGTCTTGCGTCGCAGGTAGCCGATGTACACGTCGAGCGAGTTCGAGCTGGCACCGAAGTCGTAGCCCCAGACGTGCTCGAAGATCACCGACCGCGTCAGCACGATGTCCGGGTTCCGCATGAGCAGCTCGAGGAGGGCGAACTCCGTGCGGGTCAGGTCGTCGACGCGTCGCTCCCCACGACCGGCCCGACGCGTCGCGAGGTTCAGCGTGAGGTCGGCGAACCGCAGCACGCTCGGAGCGCCGCCGTCGTCGGCCGCCCTGCGCAGCAAGGCCCGCAGCCGGGCCTTCAGCTCACCGAGGGCGAAGGGCTTGACGAGGTAGTCGTCCGCACCGGCATCGAGCCCCTCGATCCGATCGTCGACCGCGGTCCGGGCCGTCAGCATGAGCACGGGGGTCCGGTCCCCACGTCGTCGCAGCTCGGCGCACGCAGCGAGGCCGTCCATCACCGGCATCTGCACGTCGAGGACCACGACGTCGATCGGTTCGAGCTGCAGCGCGTCGAGCGCATCGAGGCCGTTGGACGCCGCACGCACGTCGTAGCCGTCGAGGCGCAGCGCGCGGGAGATCGACGCCCGCACCGCCGGATCGTCGTCCACGATCAACACCCGCATCCGAGCGCCTCCACGCCGCTCATGATCGCTCACGGCGACCGGTGGCGCGTCGGGGTGGGCGACCAGCACCGGCTGCACCGGTCATCCCCCGGCGCTGGACCCGGCTCCGGACGGACCCGAACGCGCGGGGCTCACCCCCGCGGCGGCGCCGGCGGTCGCGCCACCGCGTGCGCCTCCCTGGCTGATCGACGTCGCGGCGACGTCGCCATCGGCGCTCGTGGTCCCCTGCACCACGACGGTGGATCCCGCCTTGATGTCGGCGAGCGTCGCCGGCTCGAGCGCGGTGAGCGTCGTCGACGGGCTGGTGGTGACCTTGACGACACCTCCGTCGAAGGTGGACACGTACAGGTTGGAACCGTCGACGAGCTGCACCTGACCGACGGTCCCTGCTGCGCCGGTGCCCGACGCCCCGCGGGCCGCTCCGAACCCTCCCCGGCCACCTCCGAACCCACCGGTGGACCGACCGGCGGCTCCCGCGGCTGCGGCGGCTCCGGTGGTCCCGGCGGTTGCGGCGTCGCTGGCGTGGTCGTTGCCGACCTTCGCTCCGACCGCGAACGCTCCGACCGCGATCACCGCGCACAGCAGGACCCACGTCAACGGCGAGGTGAGGCGCCGGGTGCGGCGCAGCTCGGCCGGTCGCTCGTGGTCGTCGAGGTGCTCCAACGGGTCGTCCGCCGGTGGCCCGGTTCGCTCGTCGCGGTCGATGGACACCGAAGTCCTCCTCATTCGTAGCGGAGCGCGTCGATCGGACGCATGGTCGCGGCGCGCTGCGCGGGGTAGATGCCGAAGAACAGACCGACGCCGACGGCCACGCCGAAGGCGAGGGCGATCGAGTAGAGCTGGACCACCGGCTGCACGCCCACGATGCTGAAGCGGCTGCCGACGACCCCGATCATCACCCCGAGCGCTCCCCCGATGACCGATAGCAGGACCGCTTCGACGAGGAACTGGGTCAGGATGTGGGACCCTCGGGCGCCGATGGCCTTGCGGATGCCGATCTCGCGGGTCCGCTCGGTGACCGACACCAACATGATGTTCATCACGCCGATGCCGCCGACGAGCAGCGAGATCGCGGCGACGGCCCCCAGCAGGACGGTGAAGGTCTGGTTCGACGCGTCCTGCGTCTGCAGCAGCGATGCCTGGTTGAGCACCTGGTAGCTCGACGACGTGGCGCCGCGGTGGCGGCTCAACAGCAACGACGTGACCTCGGCCTGGGCCGCGTCGGTCACCGATGCGGACCCTGCCTGCACCGTCACCGAGCTCACCGTCCCCGTGTTGCCGGCGACGGTGTCACGCACGGTCGTGATGGGAGCGACGGCGATGTCGTCCTGGTCGAGGAGGCCGTTGGTCCCCTTCGAGTCGAACACCCCGATCACCCGCAGGTAGGTGGGCCCGAACTTGACCTGCGCGTCCACGAGCGATGCCGGGTCGGTCCCGATCCCGAGGAGGTCCTGCACGAAGCTGGTCCCGACGACGACGACCTTGGCGTGGTCGGTGACGTCGGCCTGGCTGAAGAACGATCCCCACCGGACCGGGTAGTTGCGGACCGCGGAGAAGTTGGCGGTGGTGCCGATGAACTGGCCGGGTGTGGCAGTGGCTCCCTGGTAGCTCGCCGTGACGTTCGCGTTGACGACCGGCACCACCTGGCTGATGTCGGGCACCTGGGTCCGGTCCCCCATCGCTGTGACGTCCGCGTCGGTGATCAACGTCGCCCGGCTCTGGGTGCCGCCACGCCGACCGAACCCGAACCCTCCCGCCCGGACCGTCAGGGTGTTCGACCCGAGCGCCTCGAGCTGCCGGGTGTTCGCGGCCGCGGATCCGGCACCGACCGCGACGAGGATGATCACAGCGGAGACGCCGATGAGCATGCCGAGCACGGTGAGGAAGGATCGGAGGCGGTTCGCCCGGATGCCACGAACTGCGATGCGGATGCTCTCGCGGATCATGACCACGCTCCGTCGCCGGCGGCGACGCGA
>JAFDWA010000746.1 GCA_018268735.1 Actinomycetota bacterium
TCGACGTTCGCGTCGGCGTACTCGAGCGACGTCTCCGCAGCCAGGTGCACGATCAACTCGGGCTCGACCTTGCTCACAGCCGCGGCGACGTCGTCGCGCTGACGCACGTCGAGGTCCTGGATCGTCGGCCCGGACGGTCCCCACGGCGTGGGGTTCGACAGGTCGATGTCGGTGACCGTCACCTCGTGGCCGGCACCGACGAGAGCCGGCACGAGGGAACGCCCCAGCATCCCCGCTCCTCCTGTGACCAGAACTCTCACGATTCCTCCTCGGTTTCCTTCGTGCTGTCGTGTTGGCTGTCGTGTTGGCTGTCGCCGCCGTGGTGGAGCGTGCCACCCGACGTCGGGATGTCGTCCGGGGCCGGCCCGGCGAGTGGCCCGGCGACCGCCGGGCGCACGAAGTACGTCGCCAGGCGGAAGTTCATGACCGAGCGGTCCTTCGACAGCTCGTCGCGGTGGACCGCGTACTGCAGCCCGTTGCGGATTCCCCGAAGTCCGTGTGCAACGGTACCCGCTCCGCGGAGCGCCACCGACCGCCAACCGCCGTAGCGCCGATCGAACCACGAGGTCATCGACTGCACGGTGTAGGGCGAGATCGTGCCCGGCTTGCGCAGCGCGCCGCCGCTCATGAAGTGCACGGCACGGACGTCGCCGCGGTGCCAGACCGTCCAGCCCGCGTCGCGGACGCGGGTGCAGAGGTCGACGTCGTCCATGTAGAGGAAGATGCGCTCGTCCATGAGCCCGACCTCCTCGACCGCGGAGCGTCGCAGCAGCATGCAGGCGCTGCAGACCCAGCCCACCTGCTCGGCCCGCCCGTGGTCCTGGGTGGTGTAGACGCCTTCGAGCGCAGGCCACCGGTCTGCGAAGCGCGACAGGCCGGTCGTCCAGGTGAGATACGAGCGCAACGTGAACGGCGCCCCGGCCGCCGCGGTCTGGAAGCGTCCGTCGGCGAACTCGAGCCGTGGCGCGACCACCGCAGCACGCGGGTCGTCGTGCATGGTCTGCAGCAGCTGCGTCAAGGTGTCGGGGAACAGTCGGGTGTCGGTGTTGACGAGCAGCACGAACTCGGCGTCACCACGACGGATCGCAGCGTTGTTGCCACGGCAGAACCCCGCGTTCCAGCCCATCTCGACCACTTCGACGTCGGGGAACCCGGCTCGGAGCCGCTCGAGTGAGTCGTCCGCCGAGTCGTTGTCGGCGACGAAGACCTTCCAGTCCACCGAATCGGGCATCCCGGACGGGAGCTGCTCCATCGTCTCGATCAGCAGGTCGGCGGTGTTGTAGTTCACGATCACGACGTCGACGCGGACGCGCGCCGCTTCAGCCAGGTCGTCGGAGGTCCCGCTGCCGGAGGCGACCGCTGGCGAGGACGTCGTCACGATCCCACCCCGACCGGCACGTCCTGCCGCGCATCGTCGCCGCCCGAACCCAGCGTCTCGGAGTTGGGGCGGAACCAGTGGATCGTGGGCATCGCCGGCACGTCCTCCTTCGCCATGTGGCTCGCCGCCACGAGGATGCCGAAGATCGCCCAGAACATCGCCATCGGGATGTCCTCCTTGAGGGAGAACGAGTTCAGCTCCTCGCCGGCGATGTAGACGAGGACGCCGAGGGCACCGATGCCGATCGACTGGTAGAAGGGGTCCTTGGTGAGGGTGAGTCGATAGGCGTACCGCGCGTAGACCGACCCGATGAGCACCACCATCCCGATGCCGAGGATGCCGTTCTCGGCGGTCATGAGGATGTACAGGTTGTGCGCCGGGCGGAAGTCGAACTTGTTCTCCTCGTAGAGGTAGCCCTTCATCTGCTTCTCGAAGCTGTTGATGCCGATGCCGACGAAGGGATGCGCCCTCACCATGCGGAATGCCATGAGGTTGATCTGCCAGCGACCGTTCCAGTTGGCCATCACGTTCGACTCCTTGGCGCCGAACATGCCCTTGGCGAGGCCGGTGACCTGCGGTGCCGCCGCGGCGGCTCCGATCAGTCCGAGGAGCCCGGCGACGATGATGACCCGCATCGACAGGAGGTGACGCCGAACGGCGAAGAACAGCACCACCGCCACGGCGGGGACCAGAGCGACGAGCGGGCCCCGGGCACGCGATGCGATGGCGATCACGAACGACAGCGGGACGCAGCTCAGCAGCGCGTAGCGCATCAGGCGCCCCTTCGGCACGTGCAGTGCGAAGCAGGCCACCATCAGGCAGATCATGCCGACGATGCATGCGAGGAAGTCGGGGTGGATCTGGGTCCCGAACGGCCGGACCAGCTGGACGCTGAGCGGCTGCATGGGGTCCGGCTTGAGCTTGAACTGGTCGATGCCGAGGAAGCCCTTGGTGAAGTACTGCGAGGTTGCGACGATGACCTGCACGCTGAGGAACAGCAGCCAGCCCAGCATCACCGCCCAGATGTGCTCGCGTCGACGGATGCGGATCCCGCAGTACACGAACAGCGCGGTCATGAAGCCGTAGCGGAGGATCTCGGCCCACACGAGGCGCTGGTCGACGGCGTTCACCGACGACAGCAGCGCGACCCCGATGCCGACGAAGGGCAGCATGAACACGGGGTTCTTGAGGCCGCGGCGGAGATCCTGGAACAGCGTGCCCTCCGCCGCCCACACCATGTAGGCGAACAGCAGCACGACGTCCACCGTCGTGATGTAGATCGCGACCGCGTAGCTCTCCGAGAGGATCGGGGTGAACTTCTTGTACCAGATGAAGCTGAACGAGGCCGCCAGCACGAACATGAACATCAGCGAGCGGTTCCGCACGGTGAGGATGATCGCGAGCAGTGCGATCGTCATCACCAGCAGGAGCAGCGCCTTGTCGCCGATCAGCCCGGTTGCGATCGCGATCGCGACCGTGACGCCGAGCAGGACGACTGCTGTCACCGCCTCCCTTCTCGGGGTGCGGGTCGCCCGGTCTGCGAGGTCGGTCAGGAACACCCCGTGACCGTGCGGCGCGACGTCACCGGTGGGGCTGGCGTCGAGGAGCCAGCCCTTCAGACCCGATCCCACGAGCGCCACGACCGCGACGCCCACCGACAGCACCGATGCCACCGCAGCGCCCCGCGGGCCACCCATCCCTGCAGCGAGCACCCACAGCAGCAGGCCGAACACCACCGCGGTGGTGATCAGCCCACGCCGGAGCCTCGGGTCCAGCCGTGGGAGGCGACGTCGCAGCCCGGGGTCGCCCTCGAGCGCCGCCGTCACGTCATCACCCACTGAAGCGGGTCGTGCCCGGCCGGTCGAAGAGCGCTGCAGCGATGTGGCCGACGTCGTTCGGGGCGATCGTCGCGTCCACCGACGCCGTTGCAGACGTCGCCACCGACTCCTTCGGCAGATCCTCCTGGACCTGCTCCTCCGGGACCGGTTCCTCCAGGACCGATTCCTCCAGGACCGACTCCGCCGAGACCGGAGTTGCCGACGGGGACTCCTCGGGGACGTCCTCCTGGACAGTCGGACGCACCATCGGTGGCAGCACCGTGCCGCCGTCGCGTGGTGCACCCACGTCGGGATGCCGGACGTCGATCACCTCGTCGAAGCGCACATCGGGTCGACCGTCGAGGTCGGCACCCCTCGGCCGTCCTGCGTCGTCATCTCCCCCGGAGGTCGAGCCATCGTCAGTCGACTCCTCGTCCTCGCGGATCGAACGGAACCACGTGAGCAGCAGACCCGCCAACGCACCGACGAGGGCGCCCACCAGCAGGAACAGGTACCGCATCGGTCGGGCCGGGGTGTTCGACACCACCACGGTGCCGAGTCGGGAGGAGTCGAACCGTGGCTTGTTCACGATGGCCGACACGGCGGCCTGACGATCCTCCAGCGCCTTGTTGGCGTCACGGGCGTCGGACAGGTCGGACTGCAGCGCAGCGAGCTGTCCTGCGCCGGCTGCGATCTCCGCGGGTGTCGTGTGTGCCGCCTGGAACTGCTCGACCGCCTGGGCCTTCGCAGCCACGTTGGCCTGCGAAGCAGCGATCTGTCCGTTCAGGTAGTCGAGCTCACGGACGGAGTTCTCCTTGAAGCGGTCCGCGCCCTGGGTGACGGCGACGTCGGCCGCCGTGTTCGCGATGAGCGCGGCGAGCTTCGGGTCCGCATCCCAGGCAGTGATCTCCATCACCCACGACTCGTCGAGGACCACGACGTTGAGCGCTCCCCGCACGTGGTCGATCGCCGCCTGCTCGGCGGTCGGGGCCGTACCCGTGCCGCCGACCTTCAGGAAGTTGACGATCTTCGAGGTCGTGCCGAGCTCCGGAGCCTGCTTCGAGCCGTTGATCTTCTCGACGCCGATCCGCTTGACGATCTCCGCCGCTGCCTCGTTCGAGGTGGCCAGGTTGACGAGCGTGTTGCCGAGCGTCGTCTGCTTCGTGATGTCGATCCCGCCGATGTTCACCGAACCGGTCACCTCCGCGCCGGAGTCGGTTCCGGCATACGAGCTGTCGTTCGGATGGATGATCAGGCGGGTCACCGCCGAGTACTGCGACTGGAAGATGAACGACACCCCGAACGCCAGCACCGCGCCGACGAGCGCGAAGACCGGGATGCGCCAATAGCCACCCAGCACCTGGGACCTCAGCGGCTTGCGCCGACCTTCCAGGGTGGGACGGGACTGCCGTCGGGCTGATGGGGTGATGTCACGTGCGGTGTTCATGGTGATGGAGCCTCCCGGCTCACGTCTGAGGGTCGACCGACCCCGCCGGCTGTCGAACGTGCGTGATGCGTTGAACCATGTTGAGGAGGATCGTCGCAATGAGGCGAACCCCCAGGAGCACGGCTGTGAGCCACCGCCGGGGATCGGCGGCATCCGGATAGCGTGCCTTTCGAGCGAACAGGTACGCACCGCGGTGGAAGTACCAGACCTGAGAAGCCGGCCAGCCACCGCGGGATCCGCCCTCGCTGTGCACGATCCGGGCCTGGGGCACGCACCAGACCTCACGACCCATGGCACCGACCCTCGCGCAGAGCTCGGCGTCCTCGAAGTGCATGAAGAACTCGGGATCGAACCCGCCGAGCGACTCGAAGAGGTCCCGTGGGACGAGCATCGCCGCTCCCGACACCCAGTCCACCGTCCATGGTCGGCTCCGGTCGACCTGATCGGCACGCAGGAACCGACGCGACCACGGGTTGTTGGGGAACCAGCGGGTCAGGGGTGATCGTCGGCCGAAGATCCCGGCAGACGCCGTCGGGAACGACCTCGCTGTCATCTGATCGGTGCCGTCGGGGTTCAGCAGCATCGGGGCGACCACGCCGATCGGCGTGCCCTCCGCGGCCTTGGCGTCCGCGAAGTCGACCATCGCGTCGATCGCTCCGGGCGCCACCTCGGTGTCGGGGTTGAGGACGAGGAGGTAGCGGCCCCGGGCATGGGCGGCAGCGAGGTTGTGGGAGCTGCCGAACCCGGCGTTCGTCCGGCGCTCCACGACGAGCACATCAGGGTGCTGTCGGCGAACGACCTCGGCGACGCCGTCGGTCGAGTCGTTGTCCACCACCACGACCTGGACGTCGTGACGAGCCGCGGCGGCTCCGAGCGTCCCGATGCAGCGCAGCACGTCGTCGCGGCACTCGTAGGTCACCAGCGTGACGGTCACCGCAGGCGTCGCCGCGCCCGGTGCGACCGCCTCCTCGCTCCGCGCCGGAACCGTCCGATCGGTTCGAAGTGCGACGTCCTCCTCGCGGATCGAGGGAGAGCTCACTCGGCTCCGACCGATTTGACGATCATCTTCGCCGTCTCGGCCATGATCCACAGGTCCATCTTCATCGACTGCCCGGCGACGTACTCCACGTCAGCACGGATCTGCTCGTCGATGGTGAGGGTGTTGCGACCCGTGCAGGCAGCAAGTCCCGTCAGTCCGGGCTTGACGGTGAACTTGACGAGCTGGGACGGCTGGTAGTGGCGGATCATCTCGGGCAGCTCCGGCCGTGGCCCGACGAGGCTCGAGTCGCCCTTGACCACGTTGAAGAGGTTCGGCAGCTCGTCGAGGGTGGTCTGGCGGATGAGCGCGCCCAGCCGCGTGTTGCGTGGGTCGTTCGCGTGCTTGTAGTAGCGCGTCGCCAGCTCGGATGTCTCGAAGTCGTAGTCGTAGAACTCCGGGAACCGCTCCTTGGCGTCCACGTACATCGTCCGGAACTTGTAGAACGTGAAGACCCTGCCGTCGGCGCCGACACGCTGCTGGCGGAACACCGCCGGGCCCTTGCTCTCGATCCGGATCGCGAGCGCGAGCAGCCCGATGATCGGTGCGGTGAGGACCAACGCCGGCACCGCGACCAGAAGGTCGATCGCCCGCTTGCACGCCAGGTACACGCGGTTGCGGTTGCCCTGCAGGCGGACGTCGAGCCCTGCGAGCTCGTTCTGCACGTACGGGTGGATCTCGTGCAGCTCGAGCGGCGGGCGCGTGACGACGGGTTCGGTCGTCTCGACGAGGAGCTGGTCCACTCGATCATCGGTCAGCAACTCGAGTCGAGGCGCGGGGTCCACCGCGCCGGTGTGGTCGATCGTGCCGGTGTGGTCGATCGTGCCGGTGTGGTCGATCGTGGCCGGTGTGGTCGATCGTGCCGGTGTGGTCGGCTCCGAGGCGGTCAGAGCGGACCACCCTCAGGTCGATGACGGCCTCTCTCCCGTCGGGCGACGGCGCGATGGTGACAGGATTCGGCACGACGGCGTCGTCGGTGTCCCCGTTCCGCTCGTCGGATTCCTTCGACCGCCCGTTCCACGTACCCCAGGTGGATGCAGTCTTCACCGATCGCCCTCCAACATGTCGCCGGTCCCCAAGTGCTCGTGTCGGGCCGCGACGAGCGAACGATGCGCTGCGTCCGCGGCCATGTGACCAGAGGGTAACCAGCAGGTCTCAGGCCCAGCAAGGGGTAGTTGTTCCTGACGCCGCAGCGACCTCAGGGCCAGTAGACGGGTGTGCCCTGTCCCGTCGCCGCCGGCCGACCGCCCACGAAGCCCAGGCCGGTCCCGTCACGACCGACCGTCGCGGCGGACTGCCACGTCGTCAACCCGATCACGTGCCGGGAGAAGATGAGCGTCGATCCGTCGGAGGAGAAGTCGACGCTCGAGTTGATGTTGCCGTCGTCGACCAGTGCGACCGCCTGCAGCGGGACCGTTGAGGTCGACGCTCGGAAGATGCTCCACGGACCGAACGGGAACAGGCCGGTGCAGCGGAGCCACACCACCTGGGTGCCGTCTGGCGACATGTAGGGGTCGAAGTCGGCGAACCCGTCGTTCGTCAGGCGCTGCTCGACACCGGTCGCGATGTCCACCCGGTAGACCTCGTACTCCCACCACCAGCACGTCGGGCTCTCCTGGGGGCAGCCGATGAACAGCAGGGAGCGGCCATCGGGCGTCCACGATGGGTCGATCGCCATGTGGGGACCCCGATCGGTGACCTTGCGGGGGTTGGTGCCGTCGGCATCGGTGACGTAGAGGTCGGTCGTCATCGCGCCGCCTGCAGCCATCACGAGCTGCCGCCCGTCCGGGGACCACTCGACGTGGCCCTGGCGGGTCCACCCGTAGGCACCACGTGGGAGGACGAGCCGCTGGTTGGAGCCGTCGGCGTCCATGACCCAGAGGTTGTTGGTGTCGATGTCGGTGACGGTCGCCCCGGGTGCTGCGGTGTAGAAGAGGATCTTCGTCCCGTCTGGGCTGGGGCGGGGCCAGTCGTGCTCGACGGACTGGTCCGATGTCAGCTGGACCGCATCGGTGCCGTTGGCCCGCATCCGGAAGATCTGGCTCCTCGACTGGCCGACGGGGATCGACGAGTACAGCACGTGCGTGTCGCGCACGACCGGGAGGACCGGGGCCTCGCCGTCGTCGGAGCGGCTCGGCACGGTCGTCGGTGCAGTCGAGGTCGTGGTGGAGGCGGTTGTCGTCGGGATCGGCACCGAGCTCCGAACCGGCGAGGTCCCCGAAGACGACGAATCGCCGCTCGATCCAGCCGCAGCACACGACGCGAGCAGCAGGACCGACACGAGCGCCCCGACCGCGCTGCTGATCCGACGACTGCCCGGGACACCGAAGGATCGAAGTGGTGTGCGTTCCATCGCCGAGTGTTCGGCGTTCGGCGGAGAATCCTTGAGGGGCGTTCACGGGTGCTCCCGCAGCCACCCGCACGGTCGTCGCTGCCGATTCCAGCGGTGTCCGCTCCCGTCGCGCACGCGCTCACGGTGACGGGGTGACGAACACCTGCTGCGTGGGTGCCGGGCTGATCCGTCGGGACGCCCGCTTGTCGAACCCGTTCGAGAAGAGCGCGAAGCGGTCGGTCAACCACAACCGGCTGTAGACGAGGTGGTGGCTGTCGTGGGTCCAGTTCGCGTAGCCGCCGTGGGCGTCGACGAGCGCCAGGTCGTCGGGGTCGACCTTGTGGCCGAGCTGGAACGGGCCGACGAAGAGGTTCGTGTCGAGGATGCCCGGCTCCATCCAGGCGATGCTGCGGCCGTCGGGCGAGACGTAGACGTCGTTCGCGCCGCTGTCGTGGCCGTCGAACACGATCGAGGTGCGCGACGCCTTGCGGGCGTCCGCCGGCACGGAGAGGATCTGCGTCTTGTCGCAGCTGGGCTGCGCGTCGGGGCAGCCGACGAACACGATCGTCGAGCCGTCGGGGGTGTAGGACGGATCGCTCGACAACCCGCGACCCTTCGCATCGCGCCGCTGGGTGACCTGCTGGAGCTCTCCGCTGTCGACGTCGAAGTTGAACAGCTCGGTCTCCCCCTGGTTCAGCAGCGGGATCGGGCCGATCGACGGCGCATGCCCGAGCACCATCACCACGTGCTTCCCGTCCGGGGACCAGTCGGCGTGGCCCTGGAGCGACTCGTCGGCCGGCCAGCCCTGCTCGGCGGCCACGGCCCGCTTCTGCTCGTTCGAGAAGATCTTCCTGACGCCGGTGCCGTCGACGTTCGCGATCCACAGCTCCTGCAGCATGTAGCGGCAGTGCTCACCGGACTTGCCCGTCGGTGCACGGTAGAAGACGAAGCGTCGGCGGTCCGGCGACAGCCGTGCCCAGATCTCCTCACCCGAGGTGTTGACCGCCGCATCGCGGGCGGGGTCCTTGCTCAACGGCCGCGGCTCGCCACCCTTGTTGTCCATGACCATGACGTCGAGCGCCGGTCCGGAGCCGCCGCACGGGTCGAGCGGTGGGTTGTCCGCGACCGACACGAGCATCTGATCGGGCGGCAGCGGGGCCACCGAGGAGGCGCCGGGCGGCACCGAGGTCGGCACGGTCGCCTCCGCGACGGGACCCATCGGACGGGTGTCGACCGCGTCACCCGACGCGGTCGGATCCTTCTTGAGCTGCAGGATCACCCAGCCGGTGAGGGCCATGACCACGAGCATCGTGAAGGCCCCGGCAGCGAACACCAGCAGCACCTTGAGGCAGCCGCCTCGCCGACGGGCCGGAGCCGGTTCACCTCCCGGCGGCGCTGCGAGCGGGGACCCGGGAGCCGACACGGGCGACATCATCGCGCGTGACCCGAGCTGCGGCGGTGCAGTGCTTGACGACTGGGGACGGGTCCGTGACCATGGTGGCTCGACCCCACCGGGGTCGGCTGGCACTCGAGGACCGGGGGGCCACCGCAACGAGA
>JAFDWA010000747.1 GCA_018268735.1 Actinomycetota bacterium
CGACCCCCGACTCGCTGTGGAGATGGCCCACCACACGCTGCTCGCCGGTGATCCCGTCGAGGCAGCGCGCTGGGAGGTGCTCGCCGGCGATCAGGCATCTGCCGGGCTCGCACCTGCGGAGGCAGCCCGGCACTACGACGCCGCACTCCAGGTCATCGCATCGGCGGCGCTACCCGAGACGATGCGGGTCGACGTTCTGGTCCGACTCGGCGAAGCACGTCTGGGCTGCGGCCACCCTGGCGCGCTCGACACCCTCACGAGCGCCGCCGACGCTGCCCGGCGCATCGGCGACGATGCCGCGCTCATCCGCGTCGCACTTGCTGCAGACCGCGGCTTCATCCGGGTGGACGACCGCGCTCCAGAGCTCCGTGGCATCGTCGAGGCGGCCCTCCGTGTCCTCGACGACGACGACGTCGCGACGCGGGCCGTCCTGCTCGCGCTGGTCGCGCAGAACCTCGTGTTCACCCCTGAGCTGAAGCGCCGCATCGACATCGCCCACGAGGCATGGGCGCTCGCCGGCCGGACGCAGGACCCCTTGCTCGTCGCACGTGTGGGACCGGCCGTCCTCAGCGCCCTGTGGACTCCCGGACGAGTCCGCGAGCGGACCTCGATCGCCACCGCGACCTTCGACGTCGCTGTCGAGGCCGCCCAGGCCGGGATGGCGGCGAGGAGCCTGTCCCGCCTCCGGGCGACTGCCCGGTCGATCGGCGAGCCACGGCTGCGCTGGATCACCGGCCTGTGCGACACGTTCGACGCGACGATGGGCGGACGCCTCGACGACGCCGCAGCGTCCGCCGACGAGTCGCTGGCGCTCGGCACCCGCATCGGGGCGCCGGATGCGTTCACCCTCTTCGCCGCGCAGCACTTCGTGCTCGGGACCTTCGCCGGTCGTCACGCCGAGTTGGCACCGCTCGTCGAGCAGGCGATGCAGGACAACCCCGGTGCGCTCCCGTTCACCCTGGCCCACGGCATCGTCTGCGCGTCGGTCGGCCGGATCGACGACGCCCGACGCATCCTCCACCGTGGCCGACGGGAGGGCTTCGACGCGGTCGCTGTCGACAACCTGTGGATGACCTCGATCATCGGCTACTCGGTGCTCGCGATCGAGCTGGCCGACGCTGCAGCGGCTGCGCAGCTCCTGCCGCTGATCGCACCCCATGTGGGGTCGGTTGCGTTCAACGGGGTGACCAGCCAGGGCCCGGTCGCGGCATATGCCGGAAAGCTGTGCTCGCTGCTCGGTCGTCACGACGAAGCGGAGGAGCACCTGGAGGCCGCGCTCGGCATCGCCATGGACTTCGGTTGGCCCTACCACCGGGCGACCACCCTGCACGCGCTCGCAGAGGACCGCTGGCGGCGCGACGGAAAGCTGGACGACGCTGCCCGGGAGTGGCTCCGGGAAGCGGCCCAGCTCTGTCGCGAAGGCGCATTCCGGAGCTGGCTCCCCCCGATCGAGTGCCTCCTCGACCTCGATCGCGCCCAAGGGGACCGAACCGAGCAGGTGTCGCCACGGAGACGTCCGTCCGCAGCCGGGTGACGCGCCGGTGACGCGCCGCACCCCCGATGCTCAGGAGGTCCACCCCTGACCGGGACCACAGCGAGGAGCACCACCATGATCACCGTCATCGTCCAACACGTCGCCGAGGACTACGACACCTGGCGACCCATCTTCGACGAGCACGGCACGACCCGTCAGGCCCACGGCTGCGAGTCCGAGCGCGTGTACCGGGCTGTGGACGACCCCAACGCCGTCGCGGTCGTGATGGAGTGGCCGAGCAAGGAGGCCGCCGAGGGCTTCATGGCCGACCCGTCGCTGGCCGAGGCGATGCAGCGCGGAGGGATCGTGGCTCCACCGACCATCACCTTCGGTGACAGGGTGCCGCAGCCCGCGCACTGAGGCGGTCGCCGTCCGGGCGGCGCACTACGGTTCGTCGAGTCGTCGACAACCCGGGGGTGACCGTGGAGGACGGGACAGCCAGATCGACCAGCGCGCTCCTGCGGTGGGGGATCGGAGCGATGTCAGTGGCCGTTCTGCTCGTCGGAGTCGGCTGCACGGACTCCGACGACACCGGAGCCGCCACGACGGTCGGCTCCGGCAGCACCTACGAGGCCACCATCCGTCGCACCACCGGAGGCGTGCCGCACATCACGGCCTCGACCCTTGCCAACGCCTCGTTCGGCGAGGGGTGGGCGAGCAACGAAGACCGTGCCTGCGACCTCGCGGACCAGGTCCTGAAGGTGCGCGGCGAACGATCCAGGTGGTTCGGAGCGGGCGAGCAGGACGCCAACATCAACTCCGACGCCGCATGGCTGGAGATCGGCATCTACCGGCGGGCCGCCGCCGACTGGCAGCACGTCTCGAAGGACCTGGACGCGCAGATCACCGCCTACACCGCCGGTTGGAACGCCCACCTCGAGGCGGTCGGCGCCAAGGGCATCAAGGGATGGTGCTCCGGGGCCGACTGGCTGCAGCCGATCAAGCCCGTCGACGTGTACGCGTACGCCCGCTCGATCGCACTGACTGCGAGCGGGTCCCGGCTCTCGTCGTTCATCGCGGGCGCCCACCCGCCGACGGAGCCGCCCGCGGCGACGGTCACCCCGAGCGCGGTGCGTCCCGACGGCGCCGCTCCCTCGCTGCAGCTGGCAGCCGCCCACGACCCGGTGACGCAACCATCCACTCCCGCATCCGGCCCGGCGATCGACGCCGCGTCGATCGGCTCCAACGGCTGGGCCATCGGCGCAGAGCGCTCCGCCGAGCACCGAGGCATGCTGCTCGCGAACCCTCACTTCCCGTGGGAGGGCGAGCTGCGCTTCTGGGAGGCCCACCTCACGATCCCGGGGCAGCTCGACGCCTACGGCGCCACGCTGTCGGGCCTGCCTGGCCTCGGCATCGGCTTCACCAAGAACTTCGGTTGGACCCACACCGTGTCGGCGGGCAACCGGTTCACCGCCTACCGGCTGACGCTCGTGCCCGGCCAGCCCACGAAGTACCGCTACGGCAACGAGGTCCGCGACCTGACGCCGACCGAGCACTCCATCGAGGTCCTGGGCAAGGACGGGAAGCTCAGCACCGTGAAGCGGACCACGTGGTCCAGCCACTACGGGCCGGTCCTCGACTTCCCCGGCGTCGGCTGGACCGACCAGTCCACCATCACATATCGCGACGCCAACATCGACAACACGGCGTTCCCCGAGCAGTACCTGGCGTTCCTGAAGGCGAAGAGCCTCGACCAGTTCATCGCAGCGGGCAGGAAGATCAACGGGGTGCCGCTGTTCAACACGATCGCCACCTCTGCCGACGGCAGGGCGTACTACGCGGACTGGTCCGCGACGCCGAACCTCTCGCCGGAGGCGATCGCCGCCTACGACGCGTCGCTCACGTCCGACCCGATCGTGAAGCTCGCCGCCGACAACGGTGCGGTGCTCCTCGACGGCTCGGACCCCCGCTTCGAGTGGGTCGACGCCCCCGGAGCCCGCAGTCCCGGGCTGGTGCCCGCAGACCGGCAACCGGCGATCGAACGGAACGACTACGTGTTCAACGCCAACGACTCGTTCTGGATGCCGAACGCCAAGGTCATGTTGGAGGGCGACTACACCCCGCTGTTCGGCCGGCAGAAGACGCCGCGATCTCCCAGGACACGGGAGAACGCCGTCGTGCTCGAGGACACCTCCGACACCGGCCCTGCCGGCAAGGGCGGGCTGTTCACGCTGGACTCGCTCGCCGACGCATCGCTCGCGAACCGCGGCTACACCGCCCAGGAGCTGCTCTCCCAGGTGGTGCAGCGATGCACGGCGACCCCGAGCGTGACCGTGCCGGCGCTCCCCGCGGCGGCGCCGCCTCCGACCCGCGTGCCCGGGACGCCGCCACCAGCACCCGGGCTGCCCGCCGCCACCGTCGACGTGTCCGCAGCCTGCAGGATCCTCGCAGCGTGGGACAGCGTCTACGACCTCGACCGCAAGGGACCGATCATCTGGCGTGAGACGATGAGCCGCTACAAGAGCGACGCCTTCATGAACGCAGGAGCGCTCTGGGCCACGCCCTTCGACCCGGCGGACCCCGTCAACACGCCCAACGGCCTGGCACCGGCAACCGGAGGCACCGACCAGGTCCTCGTCAACCTCGCACGCGCCGTCCAGACGCTCGAGGCCGCGGGCATCCCGCTCGACGCAACGCTCGGCGACGCCCAGTTCGCCATGCGCGACGGGCACCGGGTCCCACTCCACGGCGGCACCGCGGTCGACGGGGTCACCAACGTCGTCACATGGGGCTCGTTGTCCTCCTCCGAGGATCCGGCCGTCCTCGGCGTCAAGCGGGAGAACGTCGTTGCAGGGTCGACCCTGAACCGACTCGACGGTCAGACCGGCTACCCCGTCAACTTCGGGACGTCGTTCCTGCTCGCGCTCGCCTACACCGACCAGGGTCCGAAGGCGAAGGCGTTCCTCACCTACAGCAACACCGAAGATCGGAAGAACCCCGACTACCTCGCCGCGACCGAGCAGTTCTCGGCCAAGAGGTGGCGGACGGTCGACTTCACCGAGCAGCAGATCAAGGCCGACACCACGAGCACCGTCACCGTCCGGGGCTGAGGACGCCCGACGTGTCGGCACGCGCTGGATGGCGTCTGACCGGCGGACCAGACTGAGCGGCTGTGACATCAACCTCTGTCGATCCTGCCGAGCACGAGCGTCGGCGCGGCGCCCTGCTCGACGTCGTCCGTGAACGCGGGCTCATCCAGTTCGACGAACCCCGCGAGCTGTCCTCGGGTGAGCTCAGCCGGGACTTCATCGACGGCAAGCGAGCCCTGGCGGCAGGCCGAGATCTGCACCTCGCGTGTCGGGTGATCCTCGACTCGATCGACCTGCTCGGCATCGACTTCGACGCCGTCGGCGGCCTCACGCTCGGAGCCGACCAGTTCGCCCACGGCATCGTCACCCACCTGGCCGATCACCACGAGTGGTTCGTGGTCCGAAAGCAGCCGAAGGGACGCGGGACGGACCAACTCGTCGAGGGCGCCCTGTTGGGTTCCGGGACGAGGGTGCTCCTCGTCGACGACATCGTGACGACCGGCGGGTCGATCCAGAAGGCACACGAGAAGGTCGCGCTCACCGGTGCGACGATCGTCGCGGCATCGACGTTGGTCGACCGCGGCGACGTCGCCCGACGCTTCTTCGAATTGCTCGGCGTGCCATACGCCCCGGTGTTCACCTATCGCGACCTCGGGATCGAACCCGTCGGCGGTGCCAGGGACCACACCACCACCGGCTGAACCGGCGAGGGGCGGCGAGTTCCAACGGTCGGTGCATCCGGGACCATCACCGAACTCCACGGCGTCCGTCGATAGCGTCGATGCATGCCTTCGAGCCGGGTCGGCAACGGCGCTGCCCCACGGAAGCAGACGGTCTTCGTCAGCGTCGGATTCCTCGCGTTGGCCGTCTTGCTGCTGGTCCCTTCATGGGAGCTCCACACCCCTGCGTCGCGACAGCACCCGACCGCTGAGCTCGCCGCACATCTCGACACCGTCGCCGGACCCACCGCAACCGGCACGACCCTCCTCGACGCGACGACGAGCACCGTTGCGCCGGCAAGGCCTGCAGCCATCACCCTTGCGTTCGCGGGCGACCTCCTGCCCCACACGCCCGTCAACCGCATGGCGGCCCAGTACGGCGCAGCTCGTGGCGCAGCGTTCGACTACGCGCCGATGCTCGCCCCGATGCGACCGTTGCTCGCACCGGTCGACCTCGCGATCTGCCACATGGAGGTCCCCACGCACCCCGACGGCGAGGCACCGAGCAGCTATCCGACGTTCGGTGCGCCACCGGAGCTGGTGAGCGGCGCGAGATCTGCTGGCTACGACGGCTGCTCGACTGCGTCCAACCACAGCCTGGATCGCGGCAGGAAGGGCATCGACAAGCTGCTCGACCTCCTGGATCAGAGCGGAATGGGTCACAACGGAACGGCACGAACGCCATCTGAAGGCGACGGACGACCAACCATCTACGACGTCGGAGGCGTCAAGGTCGCCCATCTCAGCTGGGCCTACGACTTCAACGGCTACAAGATCCCCGCCGATGCCCCCTGGGTGGTCAACCAGATCGATCCGGCTCGCATCGCCGCTCGAGCTGCCGAAGCGCGTCGCGACGGCGCCGACCTCGTCGTCGTGAGCCTGCACTGGGGCACCGAGTACCAGCACGACCCGTCGCCGCAACAGGAGCAGTGGGCCGCAGCGATCACCGCGTCGCCGGACGTCGACCTGGTGATCGGCCACCACGCCCACGTCGTGCAGCCCATCTCCATGGTCAACGGCACCTACGTCGTGTGGGGCCTCGGCAACCAGCTCTCGGGCCAGACCCAGCTCCCCCGGCGCGACGGGCTCACCGTCCGCGTCCACGCTGCGCCCGATGCGGCCCACCGGTGGCACGTCGTGGGCATCGACGCCATCCCGACGTTCGTCGACCTGCCCAGCTATCGGGTCCTGCCCGTGGTCGAGACGCTCGATGCCCACAGCGAATCGCCCGCTCTCGACGCAGCCGATGCGTGCCAGCTACGCGCGGACCGCCGAGGTCCTCGCGCACCGTCGGACCCCAGGCGTGAACCTCGAACCTCTGCCCTGAGCAGGCGACGCGCTGCTCGTCGCGCCTGGAATGATGGGCGCGCGTGAGCACCCCGACGGCCAGGCAGACCGCCACGACGGCACCCGACCCCGTGGCCAGACCTGCTGCCACGGTCACCCGGAACCACGTCCGGGTCACCGTGCTGACCCCGCGACTGCTCCGACTGGAGTACGCCGCGGACGGCGCGTTCGAGGACCGGGCGACCATGGCGGTGGTCGACCGACGCTTCCCGGTCCCGGACTACGAGGTGCTCGACGCCGGGAGCTCCGGCCGGCTCGGCATCGACACCGGAGCGGTCGTGCTGAGGATCACCGACACCACCCGCCCGCTGCAGTCGACGACGACGACAGCTCGCATCGGTCGCGGCCGTCGAGCAGCGACCTGGCGGTTCGGCGACCGTCCACGAGGCAACCTCGGCGGCACGACGCGCACCCTCGACAACTGCCGTGGCCGGGAGGTCCGAGAGCTCGTCGACATCGACGAGGACGGCGCCCTGGTCTTCGGTGACTGGCACCGCTGGGACCTCGACCCGGGGCTCCTCTCGCGTGACGGGTGGGTCCTCGTCGACGACTCGGCCACGCCGGTGCTCGACGCCGACCGGGGCCGTCCGGACGCCCGACGGGGCCGCGGTTGGCCGACCACCCGACCTCCCGGCCGGCGTCAGGACGTCTACCTGTTCGCGCATGGCTCCGGTCACCGCGCCGCGCTCGCGGACGCCGCACGACTCCTGGGACCGCAACCTCTCCCTCCCCGGTACGCGTTCGGGTACTGGTACAGCCGCTACTACGCGTACACCGACCGGGAGCTCCTCGAGATCGCCGACCAGTTCGACACCATGGGCGTCCCCGTCGACGTGATGGTGATCGACATGGACTGGCACCGTCCCGGCTGGACCGGCTACTCGTGGGACCGTCGCTACTTCCCGGATCCCGACGACACGCTCGATCGGCTCCACCAGCGGGATCTCCGGGTCAGCCTCAACGTCCACCCGGCCGATGGCATCAGCCCCGACGAGGACGGATACCGGTCCATGGCGACCGCCCTGGGCATCGACCCGACGAGCGGGACACCGATCCCGTTCGACCCGGCGGACCCGGCCTTCGTGGACGCCTACTTCACCCACCTGCACCACCCCGAGGAGGATCGGGGGGTCGACTTCTGGTGGATGGACTGGCAGCAGGGGACGACGACGGCAGTCGCAGGACTCGATCCCCTGCCGTGGCTCAACGAGCTCCACTGGTCCGACCAGGAGGCCCGGCGTCCGGAGCTCCGCCCGCTCGTGTTCAGCCGCTGGGGTGGCCTCGGCGGGGGTCGCTACCCGATCGGCTTCTCCGGCGACGCCTGGTCGACGTGGAGCTCCCTCGCGATCCAGCCCTGGTTCACCGCGACGGCGGCGAACGTCGGCTACGGCTACTGGAGCCACGACATCGGCGGCCACTACGGCGCTGCGCCCAGCCCCGAGCTGTACACGCGGTGGTTGCAGTTCGGAGTCCACTCGCCGATCCTTCGCACGCACGCAACGAAGGATCCGAGCCAGGAGCGACGGTTCTGGGAGTTCCCGGACCCGTACCGGTCCGCGATGCTGAGCGCTGTCCGACGCCGCTACGAGCTGGTGCCGTACCTCTACGGGGCGTGCCGCTCGGCTGTCGACACCGGGGTGTCCGCAGTCCGGCCCATGTACCACGACCACCCGGACCGCGACGGGGCCTACGAGTCAACGGGCCAGTACTGCTTCGGCGATGCGTTCGTCGTCGCTCCGGTGGTGGAGCCCGTCGGCGAGGACCGGATGGCACCCATCCGCGTGTGGTTGCCGAAGGGGCGTTGGTACGACACAGCGCTGGGCCAGACCGTCGCCGTCCACGCGGCCGGGGGCGGGTGGATCGAACGGCGCTACCTGCTCGACGAGGTTCCCGTGTTCGCGGCGGGCGGGGCCGTCGTCGCAGGCCAACGCAACGCCCGACGCCTCGCTGCCGCCTGCTACCCGCACCTGACCGTGACCGCCTACCCGGGCGGCGACGGCGACGGCGAGCTGTACGAGGACGACGGGATCTCAACGGCGTACCTGCACGGCGAAGCGACCACCCTCGGCCTGCGCCAGCGGGTCAGCCCGACCACGCGCTCGGTGCAGCTCGCTCCGGCGAAGGGCTCCTACATCGGGTGGCAGCGACACCGACCGCTGCAGGTGCGGATCGTCGGGGAACCGGTGCCGCTCGACGTCGACTGCGACGGACGCAGCATCCCGATGGCCTCCTCCGCGGACGGCAACGGTGTCCGCACGGGCCGGTCCTACTGGTTCTACGACGCCGCCCAGACCTCGGTCGTGGTGTGCCTGGCACGGGTCGACCTGAGTGCGGGGACGAAGGTCCGGCTCCGACGCGACCGATCGCTGCCCGCCAGCACGGCCCGCCTGCTCGACGGCTTGCCCGGTCTCTTCCGGCGACTCGACGAGGTGGCACGTCGGATCGGGCAGGTCTCCCCCGCCTACGAGCTGCACCCGGAGGAGCGTCTCGCAGTCGATCTGGCGCAAGCAGCGAACCGCGCCACCCGCGACCCGGCTCGCCTGCTCTACGAGGTGCGACGGGTGCGATCCTCACTGGCGCACCTCGAGGACGTGCTGGCCGAGTTCCGTGACGCCTGGGGCCAGGCGATCGCCCTGCCCTTCCCCGAGCAGCGCGAGGTGGCGGTCGGCGTGGTCGACGAGGCCCGTCGCCTGTTGGGCACCACTGTGGCTCAGTTCGGAACACCACGCTGAGTGGTCGTCCCGGTCGTGTGACCTCGAACACCACCGCGTTCGGTGAGATGTCTGGCATCGTGGTCTGCGCGGCCCCCACGGAGGTACCGACCATGTCCCGACCTGCGACGACAGAGAGCTGGGAGGGCGCACCGAGAGGCGCCGTCAGAGTCCTCGTCGAATGCCCGCCCGAGCAGACCCCTGATGCCGCTGCCGCCGTGCTGCGGCGCCAGGGCTACGAGGTGCGGGTGTGCGAAGGCCCCGACCGTCGCCACGAGTGCCCGATCCTGACCAAGGGCGCGTGTGCGCTCGTCTCGGGAGCCGACGTCGTGGTGAACCTCTTCGGTGCGACGGATCCGAACACCCGTCCGGTCCTCAGCGCGATCAGCCAGGAGCGACGCCCTCCCGCGATCGTCACCGAGATGACGACACCGGAGGTGGAGCGTCACGATGCCAGCGGTGACTGGTGGTTCGAGCGGGATCGGGTCCACATCGTCGAGAGCCCGTTGACGAGCGCGACCCTGATCGAGGCCGTGGAGGACGCACTGGCACGACGTGATCCCGTCGGAGCGCTGTGCACCGACGGACGCTGCTGAGCGCCGATCCATCCGGTCCGTCGAAGCGGCGGGCCAGACCGCTCGACAGACCCGAGACCGGCCGCCGTTGGACGCACAATGGCGACATGTCGTTCCCGATCAGCACGCCGTCGGCCCAGGGCATCGACCCGACCACACTCCTGGAGCTCGTCGAGACCCTCGACGCCGACCCACGGATCGAGCCGCACGGACTGATCGTCCAACGCCACGGCCATCGCGTGCTCGAGGCCTACTGGAGCCCGCACCGCAGCGGTCAGGCTCGCCTCGTCTACTCGCTCAGCAAGTCGTTCACCGGCGCCGCGCTCGGGCTCGCGCTCGGCGACGGACTGCTGTCGCTCGATGACCTGGTCGTCGACCACCTCGGGGATCTCATGGCCGACGCCGACGAGACGACACGCCGCATGCGCATCCGACACATCGCGTCGATGTCGTCCGGGCACCACGACGAGACCCTCCTCGACGCGTTCATCGCCGCGCCGGAGGACCCGCTCCGGGGGTTCTTCACCCTCCCTCCGCAGCACGAGCCGGGGACCTGGTTCGCCTACAACCAACCCCCGGTGCTGGCCCTGTCGACGATCCTGCACCGGGTGAGCGGGGTACGGCTCGTCGACCAGCTGCGCACCCGCGTGCTCGAGCCGATCGGGATCGAGGACCTGCGGTGGTACCAGTACCGGCCCGGGGTCGACCTCGGGTTCTCCGGCGTGTTCACCGATCTCGACGCGATCGCCCGCTTCGGTCAGCTGCACCTGGAGGACGGTTCACTCGACGGGCGTCAGCTGCTGCCCGCCGGTTGGGTCGCCGAGGCGTCGCGGCCGCAGATCACCAACGAGCAGCGACCCGAACCCGACTGGAGGCGGGGCTACGGGTTCCAGCTGTGGATGTGCCGCCACGGCTACCGCGGCGACGGCGCCTACGGCCAGTACATGGTGGTGCTCCCTGAGCAGGACGCCGTCATCGCGCTCTTCTCCAACACCGAGAACATGCAGATCTTCATGGACCTCATCTGGGACCGGATGCTCCCGGCGTTCGCGCCGGCCCCCGACCCGGACCCGACCGGTGACGCCGCGCTGGCCGAGCGCGTCACCGACCTGCAGCTCCCGACCGCAGCGCAACGCACCGGATGGGGTCGTCGCCCGGGAGAGGTCACCGACGCCGTCTACCGCCCCGCCGAAGGGGCGCAGAACCACCCGAGCATCAACGCGATCGACGTCGCCGACGGTCACCTCGTCCTCCACGAAGGGGAGCACGTCACGAGGGTGCCGTTGTCGTCGACATGGGTCGATGTGCCCGGCGTCCCGATCTCGGCGAGTGCCGCAGCGAACGAGGCCGGAGACCTCGCGATGGACCTCGTCATGCGGGCGACACCGCACCGGATCGAGATCACGACCCAGGCGTCGAAGCGCACCTTCGTCGCCAGATGGCCGCTGCACCCGCTCTTCGGGATGGGCCTCGAGCCGGTGCTCGCGACGATGGGTCCGCCACGACGATGATCTACCCACTCACCCCCCGAGGCGGGCAGCACGTCCACGTCGTCGCTTCTCCCTGAGTCGGAGGCCGCGGCACACCTCGACCGGGTCGAAGTCCGTCGGATCAGCGGGCACCG
This sequence comes from Actinomycetota bacterium, assembly GCA_018268735.1. Lineage (GTDB taxonomy): Bacteria > Actinomycetota > Acidimicrobiia > Acidimicrobiales > Microtrichaceae > Dermatobacter. Next base: position 11,540 of record JAFDWA010000747.1, read on the forward strand.
CGTCGGGATCCGCGAGCGCGGTGCCGAGGATCATCTCGACGAGCAGCGGTCGCCCGAGGATCTCCCCAGCGCAGTTCGCCCCGCCGACCATCGCCCCGGCGACGCCGTGGCCCGAGGTGGTGTTGGCACCGACCAGCCACAACCCGTCGATCTCGGTGCGGTGTGCCGGTCGGTGCATGCCGGACTGCTCGGGGGAGTGCAGGTAGCCGTAGCTGGTTCCACCGGTGGAGCGCGTGTAACGCTCGTGCGACATCGGCGTCGCTGTCTCCATGAACACGACATGGTCCCGCAGGGATCGCCCGCCGAGGTGGTGGGCGAGCACCCGATCGCCCGCATCCAGCAACGCCTCGGTGATGGCGGACTTCCGTTCCAGGTAGTCGACGTTCCGTCGGTAGCGGCCACCGTCGGCGGGGGACACATCGACACCCCACCAGTCGAGGCCCCGCGGTGCGAGGGTCATGATCTGCAGGTTGGTCTGGCCACTCGGACACAGATGTGGGTTGTCCGGGTCCTTCCGTGACGCCATCGCGACATAGGCGAAGATCCCGGCCGCCGGGTCGATCTCACCACGGTCGAGACCCGCGTACAGCGCCTCGGACTCATAGGTCGGGAAGACGAAGTAGTTGGTGTTCGGTCCATCGGCGAGGTCGACATCGAGGACGAGGTACACGCACACGAGACCGAGGGTCATGGTCGCCTCCCGAGTCCAGCGAACCGTCGCCGGGTCCCAGTGCTCCTCACCGACGAGGTCGAGCACCGTGCGGGTGTGATCCGCGTTGGACACGACGAGGTCCGCTCGGATCGTCGAGCCGTCCTCGAGCTCGACGCCCACCGCTCGGCCCTCTTCGACGATGATCCGCCGAACCGGTGTGAGCGTACGAACCTCGCCACCGTGCGCTTCGACCACCTGCACGAGTCGGGCGGGGATCATCTGACCTCCGCCCTCCGGGTAGTAGGCGCCCCGCATGTAGTGG
>JAFDWA010000748.1 GCA_018268735.1 Actinomycetota bacterium
GTCGGGCCCGACTCCGGGGCGACCGCTGCGGAGCCGCCGCCCTACACCGGTCCGCCCCCGCTGGTGCCGCTCGGTGCCCTTCCGCTCGGTGCTCCTCCGGTGGGCGACGAGCAGCTTCGTCAGGTCCTCGACCGCCTCGACGTGCAGTCCGCTGCGGACGGGGCCCGGGCGCTGCAGACCATGGCGGCGACGCTCGCGTCGGGAGAGCAGGTCGAGCACCTGGTGGTCGGCCGGGTCCGGGACATGCCCTGCGTCGTCGCCCGGACCGGTCGACGGCTCCTCGTGGTCGCCGACCGACCAGGTCGTCCGCTGGTCGAGTCGCTGCACCCGCTGCGCACGGTCGTGTCCCTCGATCCGTCGACCGCGACCCTGGCGGTGTCAGACGGCCGACGTGTGATGCACGTCGTCGGGGTCCGCGACCTCGACGAGGCGATCGGACTGGTCGGATCGGATCGGGTCGATCCCGCCTGGTTCTGACGGCACGCCACCGTCCGCGGACGGCTCGCTCAGGTCGACACCGCGACGGTGGCGGTCGGCTCGCCCTCGACGACCTCGATGGCCAACGCGGTGGCGAGGACCTGCTCGGCCACCCAGTCCCGGTGCGCGTCCACCGCAGCAGCGACGTCGGAGGGGAGGTGCAGGCTGGCGGCGATGCGGTCGGTGACGTGGAGGTCTGCGTCCTTGCGCGCCTGCTGCACCAGTCGCACCACGTCGCGGGCGAGGCCCTCCGCTGCGAGCTCCGGTGTGACGTCGATGTCGAGCTCCACGACGGCGTCGTTGCCGTGCAACGGCGCCGCTGCCGCGCCCTCCCGGGCCTCGATCGCGAGCTCGAACTCGCCGCCGTGCAGGACCTGCCCCGCGATGGCGACCGTGCCGTCGTCGGCGACGGCCCACTCGCCGGCCTTCGCTGCGCGGATGACGTCCTGGACGGCCTTGCCCAGACGAGGACCGAGCACGCGTGCGTTCGGACGGAGCCGGAACGTGCCGATCGCCGCGACGTCGTCGGTGAGGACGACCTCCTTGACGTTGACCTCGTCACGGACGAGCGATGCGAGAGCTTCGAGGTCCGCCACCTCAGGACCGGCGATCGTGAGGCGACGCAACGGGAGACGCGCCCGGAGTCGGTGGTCCTCGCGCAGGCCGAGCGCCACCGAGCAGATCTCTCGGATCCGGTCCATCGACGCGACGAGCTCGGGATCCGATGGCAGCGCCGTCGCGTCCGGCCAGTCCGTGAGGTGCACCGAGTCCGTGCCGGTCGGGTCGGGGTGCAGGCCGAGGTGGATCTCCTCGCTGAGGAACGGCAGCAGCGGGGCCGCCACCTCGACAAGGGTGGACAGCACCGTGAACAGCGTGTCGCGGGCGTCGGCCCGATCCTGCTGGGTGACACCGGCGCCTGAGCCCCAGAACCGCTCACGGGAGCGGCGGATGTACCAGTTGTTGAGCGCGTCGAGGAACGACAGGACGTCCTGGCAGGTGCCGGCGATGTCGAACGCGTCCATGCGTGCCTGGGTGCTCTCGACGAGCTCCCGGGTCTTGGCGAGCACGTAGCGGTCGAGCAGGCCGGTGCTGTCGGAACGGAGGGTGGCCCGCTCGCCGTCCGCGTTGGCGTAGAGGGTGAAGAACGCGTACGCGTTCCAGATCGGGTTGATCACGAGCCGCACGACGTCGCTGATGTCGGAGGCATCGGTGGCGATGCGCAGGTCGCCGCCGCGCAGGATCGGCTACGCCTTCAGGTACCAGCGGAGCGCGTCGGAGCCGAGCGTGCTCATCACCGTCTCGGGATCGGGGTAGTTGCGCAGCTTCTTGGAGAGCTTGCGGCCCTCGTGGTCCAACACGACGCCGTGGCAGATCACGTTCGAGAACGCCGGACGGTCGAACAGCGCGACCGACAGCACGTGCAGCGTGTAGAACCAGCCTCGGGTCTGCGCGATGTACTCGACGATGAAGTCGGCGGGCGAGTGCTCCTCGAACCACTCGCGGTGCTCGAAGGGGTAGTGCACCTGTGCGAACGGCATCGAGCCCGACTCGAACCAGCAGTCGAACACCTCGGGGACGCGCCGCATCATCGAACGACCGGTCGGGTCGTCGGGGTTGGGGCGGACCATCTCGTCGACGGTCGGTCGGTGCAGGTCGTCGAGTCGGACGCCGAAGTCGGCCTCGATCTCGGCGAGGCTGCCGTACACGTCGACGCGCGGGTGCGCCGGATCGTCGGAGCGCCACACGGGGATGGGGGATCCCCAGAAGCGGTTGCGGCTGATCGACCAGTCGCGTGCCCCCTCGAGCCACTTGCCGAACTGGCCGTCGCGGACGTGGGAGGGGATCCAGTTGATCTGCTGGTTCAGCTCGACGAGGCGGTCCCGGAAGGCGGTCACCTCGACGTACCACGACGACACGGCCTTGTAGATGATCGGCGTGTCGGTGCGCCAGCAGTGCGGGTAGTTGTGGTCGTAGGTGTCGTGGCGGATGACGACGCCGGCTGCCTTGAGGTCGGCGATCACGTTCGGGTTGGCGTCGAAGACGTTCTGGCCCTCGTAGTCGGGAACCTCGGCGGTGAAGCGGCCGCTGTCGTCGACGGGGCAGACCAGCACGATGCCGTGCGCTTCGCAGACCCGCTGGTCGTCCTCGCCGAAGCCGGGGGCCATGTGGACGATGCCGGTGCCGTCGTCGTCGGTGACGAAGTCGTCGTTCAGCACCACGAAGCAGCCGGGCCGTCCGGCGAAGTACGCCATCATCGGCTCGTAGGCCAGCCCGGCCAGGTCGGCACCGGTGAGGGCGCCGAGCACCTCGAGGTCCTCGCCCAGGTCCTTGCCGTAGCGCTCGAGCGCGCCGGAGCCGATCACGACCCTCCTGCCGGCCCGGGGCCCCGAGCGGACCTCGACCACCGAGTACGCGAGCGTGGGCCCGGCGGCGAGGGCTAGGTTCGACGGCAGGGTCCACGGCGTGGTCGTCCACGCCCAGATCTCCGCCGGCCGGTCACCGAGGAGCTCTGCGGCCCGACCGGTGCGACCGTCCGTCGTGAGCTCGAACGCGACGGTGAGCGCCGGGTCCTGTCGAGGTCGCGTGGCGTCGTCGAGGCGGATCTCGAAGTTCGACAACGGGGTCTCGGCGCCCCACGAGTAGGGCATGACCCGGTACGCCTCGTAGACGAGCCCCTTGTCCCACAGCTGGCGGAACGCCCAGATCACCGACTCCATGTACGGGAGGTCCATGGTCTTGTAGTCGTCGTGGAAGTCGACCCACCGCGCCTGTCGGGTGACATAGCGCTCCCACTCGTCGGTGAACTGCATCACCGATGTTCGACACGCCTCGTTGAACCGGTCGACGCCGAACGCGGTGATCGCCGCCCGGCCCGAGACGCCGAGCTCCTTCTCGACGAGCATCTCGGCGGGGAGCCCGTGGCAGTCCCAGCCGAAGCGTCGCTCCACGCGCTGACCCCGCATCGTCCGGTAGCGGGGGATGACGTCCTTGACATAGCCGGTCAGCAGATGGCCGTAGTGGGGGAGTCCGTTCGCGAACGGCGGACCGTCGTAGAAGACGAACTCGTCGTCGATCGAACGGGCCTCGATCGAGCGCTCGAAGGTGCCGTGTGCCGCCCACCGGTCGAGCAGCCGTTGCTCGATGGCGGGCAGGTCGGGCCGCGACGGCACGCTCGGGTAGGGGAGGCGGTCGGCATCGTCGGGGCTCGGAGCAGCGGCAACCATGGAGGATCCAGCGTAGTGGCGGCGTCCGGTCGCCCCTGAGGGGGTTCCGTCCGGTGCATGGCCGATCGACCGGGGGTCCAGCGGTCGCCGGACCCAGTGGGCGCCGGACTCAGGCGAGGTCGGACTCGTCGAGCTCGATGTCCCAGCGGTCGAGGCAGTCGGCGCAGCGGTACGAGACGATGTCGCCGGGTCGGAACCCGACGCGACCGTGCCCATCCTCGAACGGCGTCGTCAGCAGGTGGCAGGTCCCGCCGCAGTCGACGCAGACGATGGTGGCGGGTGCGGTGGCGCCGGCGGCCGGGCCCTGTGCTGCATCCCCCGCCACGCTCAGCAGCCTTCCCTCAGGTAGGTCCACCGGTCCTCCATCAGCAGCCGGTGGCGCGGGCCGGGAGCACGGAGGTCCACCTCGCCCATCCCGCCGGCCTCTCCGAGCGCCGCGAACACGACGTCGCCGTGGTACACCGCGGTCCAGCCGCCGTCGCGCAGCGCGACCCGGGTCGAGAAGTGCTCGACGGTCCGTGTGGCGGCTGATTCGACGATGTGGTCGACGGATCGGTGCTCGACCAGCTGGGTCAGGGTGATGAACGTCGGCGGCGCCAGCGCGATCTCGCCGGCGTCCCGACGGGCGATCGCCTCGTCGGGTCGGGACCACTGGTGCGCCCGGATCTCGGCATCGTCGATCACGACCTCGGTGGCGGCGTCGACGGCAGGTGCCACGAAGAACGCGGTCGAGAAGCGCTTGTCCTGCAGCGGGGGTGGCGTCCAGTGGGTCCAGCGTCGCAACGTCGACGGGTCGATGACGACGCCGGACTCCTCGCGTGCTTCCCTCACAGCGGCCCGTCGGGCGGCGGCCTCGAGCGCCTGCTCAGTGTCTGTCTGCTCAGTGTCCGTCTGCTCTGTGTCTGTGTGCTCTGTGTCTGTCTGCTCCGTGTCTGTCCTGTCGGCGTCGTCGATGCGTCCGCCGGGGAAGACCCACATCCCACCGGCGAAGCTGAGCCCGCGGTCCCGCTGCAACATGAGGACCTCGGGGCCGCCGGGTGCGTCGCGCAGCACGATGACGGTGGCGGCGGGGACGGCCAGCGGATCCCACAGCGGTGCCCCGGGCGACCCAGGGAGCAGCGGCGCGGCGTCGTCGACCATCGGTCCCACCCTAGAACCCCACAGACGCGCGCGGAGAGTGGTCAGATCGGGTGTCACGGTGGGTTTCCATTGACGCTGAGCGAGCTTCGTGGAAAGCGTTGACAGCCTCGTAGTTACCTGGCTGTAATTACGGCCCTGTCCCCACATGTTGGGGGTGGGGGATCGCTCGGCCACAACATCTGGTGCCTGCTCGACCTCGCGGTCCGGCGGCCGGAGACGGCTCCGACGGCTGGATCGCTGTCGGTCGGGTGTTCCCGGACATGAAGGCGTGCCGCTGGCGCGGTGCGAGGAGAGCTCCTCTGGTCCCGGTGGGCCCGAGGTCGGCGCAGGGCGCAGACAAGCGCAGAGAAGGGGGACGAGGACGTGGCACTCGACCAGGACGTCGTGAGCGAGGACGAGAAGATGAGCACAGGAGCAGCGATGGACACCGTCCCGGCCGGTCGGCCGGTGCAGGTGGTGGGCGACACGCCGACGGCGTCCCCGTCGAGCGGTCCGGTCGACCTGGCGGACTCGGTCACCGGGTCGCCGATGCAGGTGCGCAAGCGCGACGGCAGCCTCGAACCGGTCGATCTCAACAAGATCGTCCGAGCGGTGGCGCGTTGCGCTGCAGGCCTCGACCATGTCGACCCGATGCGCGTCGCCACCCGAACGATCTCGGGTCTCGTCGACGGGGCGAGCACCGAGGAGCTCGACGAGCTGTCCATCCGGACCGCAGCAGCTCTGATCGCCGAGGAGCCGAACTACTCCCGGCTGGCCGCTCGACTGCTGGCGACCGTCATCGACAAGGAGGTCCAGAACCAGGACATCTACTCCTTCAGCCAGTCGGTCGCGATGGGCCATGCCCAGGGGATCATCAGCGACACGACCGCCGCCATGGTGGCGACGAGCGCCCGGAAGCTGAACGACGCCGTCCTCGCCGATCGCAACTGGCTGTACGAGTTCTTCGGGCTCCGCACCGTGTACGACCGCTACCTCCTGCGCCACCCGGTGTCGCGCCGTGTCATCGAGACCCCGCAGTACTTCCTGCTGCGAGTCGCCTGCGGTCTCTCGCGCAACCCGGAGGAGGCGATCGAGTTCTACGAGCTGATCTCCAGCCTGGAGTACCTGCCGAGCTCGCCGACGCTGTTCAACTCGGGCACCGCGCACCCGCAGATGTCGAGCTGCTACCTCCTCGACTCGCCCGAGGACAACCTCGACGCGATCTACGACCGCTACCGCGACGTCGCACGCCTGTCGAAGCACGCCGGCGGCATCGGCCTCTCCTACAGCCGCATCCGCTCCCGCGGCTCGTTGATCCGCGGCACCAACGGCCTCTCCAACGGCATCGTGCCGTGGCTCAAGACCCTCGACAGCTCCGTCGCGGCGGTCAACCAGGGCGGCCGGCGAAAGGGCGCGGCGTGCGTCTACCTGGAGACCTGGCACGCCGACATCGAGGAGTTCCTGGAGCTGCGGGACAACACCGGCGACCACGCTCGACGGACCCACAACCTCAACATCGCGAACTGGGTCCCGGACCTGTTCATGGAGCGTGTCGAGCAGGACTGGCAGTGGTCGCTGTTCGACCCGAAGAAGGTCCCGCACCTCGTGGACCTCTACGGCGACGAGTTCCGCGATGCCTACCTCCAGGCGGAGAGCGACGGGCTCTACGAGCGTCAGATCCCTGCTCGGCAGCTCTACCAGCGGATGATGCGGACGCTCGCCGAGACCGGCAACGGGTGGATGACGTTCAAGGACGCCTCCAACCTGAAGTGCAACCAGACGGGGTCGACCCGCGCGGATGGCACCCCGAACGTCGTGCACCTGTCGAACCTGTGCACCGAGATCCTCGAGGTCACCAACCAGGCCGAGACCGCGGTGTGCAACCTCGGGTCGGTCAACCTCGGTGCGATGGTCCACCCCGGCGCCGACGGCACGCTGGCGTTCGACTTCGAGCGCCTCGCCGAGGTCGTGCGCCTCGCGGTGCCGTTCCTCGACCGGGTCGTCGACATCAACTACTACCCGACCGACGCCGCGGCCGGATCCAACTCCAAGTGGCGTCCGGTCGGACTCGGTCTCATGGGTCTGCAGGACGTGTTCTTCCAGCTCGGCCTGCCGTTCGACTCCGATGCCGCACGTGAGCTGTCGACGCGGATCTCGGAGGAGATCTACTTCAACGCGCTGACCGCGTCAGCCGAGCTGGCGGAGCAGCACGGGCCGCACGACGGCTTCGCCGGGACACGGGCGGCGAAGGGTCGACTCCAGTTCGACCTCTGGGGCGTCACCCCGACCGACCCGGCCCGCTGGGCGTCGCTCAAGGAGCGGATCGCGCGGACGGGGCTCCGCAACTCGCTGATGATCGCGATCGCCCCCACCGCGACGATCGCGTCGATCGCCGGGTGCTACGAGTGCATCGAGCCACAGGTGTCGAACCTGTTCAAGCGCGAGACGCTCTCGGGCGAGTTCCTGCAGGTCAACACCTACCTGGTGCGGGACCTGCAGGCCCGGGGTCTGTGGACCGAGTCGGTCATCTCCGCGATCAAGCGCGACGAGGGCTCCGTCCAGGGGATCGACGCGATCCCCGAGGACCTGCGGGCGATCTACCGCACGGCCTGGGAGCTGCCGATGCGCGCGCTCATCGACATGGGTGCTGCACGCGGCGCCTACATCGACCAGAGCCAGTCGCTGAACCTGTTCATGGAGTCGCCGACGATCGGGAAGCTCTCCTCGATGTACGTGCACGCGTGGAAGTCCGGGTTGAAGACCCTCTACTACCTGCGCTCGCGACCGGCGACGCGGATCAACAAGACCACTACCGCCACCGCGACGACGTGGCGGACCCCCGATGGCGGACCTTCCGGCGGGGGTGAGCCGGTGCCGGCTCCGAAGTACTACACCGACGCCGAGGCGTTGGCCTGCTCCCTCGAGAACCCGGAGGCGTGCGAGGCGTGCCAGTGAGCCCCACACCTCGACCGTCCGTCCCCACGCGCCAGGAGCTGAACCCCGCATGTCACTGAACGAAGCCGTCGCATTCGACCTCTCAGCAATGCTGCCCGCTGACGGCGCCCTCACCGACGCCGTCGCCGCTCCGGCAGCCGGCGCGGCGACGGATGCCGGGCGCCTGCTCGACCCCGGGTTCCACCTGACCCTGCGGCCGATGCGCTACCCGCAGTTCTACGAGATGTACCGCGACGCCATCCGCAACACGTGGACCGTCGAGGAGATCGACTTCTCCGACGATATCGTCGACCTCCAGCGCAAGCTGCTGCCTGCCGAGCGGCACCTGATCAACCGCCTCGTCGCCTTCTTCGCGACCGGCGACTCGATCGTGTCGAACAACCTCGTGCTGAACCTCTACCAGCACATCAACACGCCCGAAGCCCGGATGTACCTGAGTCGGCAGCTCTACGAGGAGGCGCTCCACGTCCAGTTCTACCTGACGCTGCTCGACACCTACATCCCGGACCAGGACGAGCGGGCCCAGGCCTTCGCCGCGATCGACAACATCCCGTCGATCCGTCGGAAGGGAGAGTTCTGCTTCAAGTGGATCGACTCGATCCACGGCCTGTCGGAGCTGCGGACCCGCGAGGACCGCAAGCAGTTCCTGTTGAACCTGATCTGCTTCGCGGCGTGCATCGAGGGCCTGTTCTTCTTCGGTGCGTTCGCCTACGTCTACTTCCTGCGCTCCAAGGGACTGCTCAACGGTCTGGCGTCGGGGACCAACTGGGTGTTCCGCGACGAGTCGTGCCACATGAACTTCGCCTTCGCCGTGATCGAACAGGTCCGCCGCGAGGAGCCGGACCTCTTCGACGACGACCTCGGCGAACGGGTGCGGGAGATGATCTGCGAGGCCGTCGAGTGCGAGTACGGCTTCGCCGAGGACCTCCTGAGCCAGGGCATCTCGGGAATGACGCTGTCGAGCATGCGGGAGTACCTGCAGTACGTCGCCGACCAGCGGTTCACGACCCTCGGGCTGCCCAAGGTCTACGGCTCGAAGAACCCGTTCGACTTCATGGAGCTCCAGGACGTGCAGGAGCTCACGAACTTCTTCGAGCGGACCGTCTCGTCGTACCAGGTGGGCGTCAAGGGCGAGGTGTCGTTCGACGAGGACTTCTGAGATCGCCGCCCCGATGGTGTGCGACGTGCGCCCCGCCGAGGTGAGCGCTGGCAGCTCGTCGTCGCACCC
>JAFDWA010000749.1 GCA_018268735.1 Actinomycetota bacterium
CCACGATGATCGACTCCTCGAGGAACTCCTGGCTGTAGGAGTGCTTCTCCTCCTCGGGGAGCTGCTGGGTGACGCCGAGCGCCATGCCTCGGGGCAGGATCGTCACCTTGTGGACCGGGTCCGCGTTGGGCAGCAGCGCAGCGCACAGCGCGTGGCCGGCCTCGTGGTACGCGGTGATCTCCTTCTCCCGGTCCGACAGGACCATCGACTCGCGGCGCTGACCCATGAGCACCCGGTCGCGTGCGTCCTCGAAGTCGTGCATCTCGACGACCTTCGAGCCTCGTCGCACGGCGGTGAGCGCCGCCTCGTTGACGAGGTTGGCGAGGTCGGCACCCGACATGCCCGGCGTGCCGCGGGCGACGAGGTCCAGGTCGACGTCGGGAGCGAGCTTCTTGTGGCGGACGTGCACTGCGAGGATGGCCTTGCGGTCGTCGAGCTCCGGTAGCGGGACGACGACCTGCCGATCGAAGCGTCCGGGGCGCAGCAACGCGGGATCGAGGATGTCGGGACGGTTGGTCGCAGCGATCATGACGACCCCGTCGGTGCCCTCGAACCCGTCCATCTCCGACAGCATCTGGTTGAGCGTCTGCTCCCGCTCGTCGTGGCCGCCGCCGAGCCCGGCGCCGCGCTTGCGGCCGACCGAGTCGATCTCGTCGATGAAGATGATCGCCCGACCGTGCTTGCGGGCCGACTCGAACAGGTCCCGGACCCGGCTCGCGCCCACCCCGACGAACATCTCCATGAAGTCCGATCCGGACACCGACAGGAACGGCACGCCGGCCTCACCTGCGACAGCGCGGGCGATGAGGGTCTTGCCGGTGCCGGGCGGGCCGACGAGCAGCACGCCCTTGGGGATCTTCGCTCCGATCTCGAGGAATCGCTCCGGCTCCTTCAGGAAGTCGACGACCTCGCGGATCTCGGTCTTCACGCCCTCGTAGCCGGCGACGTCGGTGAACAGCGTCGCGGGGCGCTCCGTCGTGTAGGTCTTGGCGCGTGACCGGCCGATCGACATGATCCCGCTCATCTGGCCCTGTGCCCGGCGGTTCATCCACACGAAGAACCCGATGATGAGCAGCAGCGGGAGCAGCAGTGGGAGGAGCTGGACGAAGAAGTTCGGCGTCGGCGTCGAGAAGTCGACCTCGACCTTCTGCTCCTGCATCGTCTTGAGCAGCTCGGGCGTGGGTTCCGCCGGGCCGGTGGTGACGAAGTCCTCGCCGGACTTGGTGGTGCCGGTGATGGACTGGTCGACGTTGTTCCACTTGACGGCCTTGACCTTGCCGTCGGCGACCTGCGCGGTGAACGTCGAGAACGGGATCTGCTTCTGCTGCGTCGAGTTGAGCGACAGCGCGCTGACCACGGTCAGTCCGACGACAGCGACCAGCACCCAGACCAGCCACGACGGCATGCCGTTGCGGCCCTTGGTGGGCAGCGTCGGTTGGTCGTTCTCCTCGGATGGCATCGACACAGCCTAGGAGCCTTCGGGTCGCTTCGACATCGCGGAACCTGAGAAGGGGTGCGTTCGGGGTCCCCGTGCGGGCGTGCGGCCACCGGTACGGTGCCGTCGATGAGCAGGAGCTGCGCCCGACCCGGTTGCGGCCGCCCGGCGGTGGCCACGTTGTCCTACGCCTACGCGGACGGCGTCGTGTGGCTCGAAGCGCTGACGCCGGAGGCACACCCCATGGTGCACGACCTGTGCGCGCTGCACGCCGACGGAGTGCGGGTTCCGATGGGCTGGGAGCTGCGCGACCAGCGAGCGCGGTTCACGCAGTCGCGGCTCGACCTCGTCGGTGCCTGAGCGCCCCGAGCGACCCTGGCTCGACCCCGCAACCCACCGGTGGGGTCTCGGCGAGGTCGGTGTCGGTCTCGTCGCCGCATTTCTGCTCGCACAGATCGCGCTCTCGATCCTCGATGGTGTCGCCGGGTGGACCGACATCGCGCAAGCGCCGATGTGGGGTCAGGCGGTGGTGCAGGTCCCGCTGTGGGGCGGCTACCTGGGCTCGGTCGTGTGGGCGGGGACCAAGGGCAGCGGCGTCGTCGGGGACTTCGGCCTCACGTTCCGTCCGATCGACGTGCCGATCGGGCTGCCCATCGGTGTCGCGCTGCAACTCCTCGTGCTGCCGGTGCTGTACGGGCCGATCCTCTGGCTGACCCGCCAGGACCAGGACCAGCTCAGCGCTCCGGCTCGTGAGCTCTCGGACAAGGCGCACGGACCGTGGGGCTGGGTCCTCTTCGCTCTGATCGTCGTCGTGGGCGCACCGCTCGTCGAGGAGCTGTTCTTCCGCGGCCTGCTGCTGCGGTCGTTGCAGAAGCGAGGCCTGTCGGATGTGTGGTCCTGCGTCGCGTGCGCGGCGGTGTTCGCGGCGATCCACCTCCAGCCGCTGCAGTTCGCCGGCCTGTTCGTCGCAGGGCTCGTGTTCTCGGTGCTCGCGGTCCGGACCGGCCGCCTGGGTCCATCGATCCTGACCCACGCCGGGTTCAACGGCGCGAGCGTGGTCCTGCTCTACCTGCACCGCTGATCTCCGTGCCGTCGGTCTCCGTGCCGTAGGTCTCCGGTCCGGGGTCCGCGTGGTCCGTTCGGCCCGCGGACTGGGCCGAACGGACCATTCATCGCAGGATCCCTCACTGTCTCCGGGGCACGCGCCGACGGAGAGGGGTCGTCGACGAGTCGCTCCTGATGGGGTCCCGCGCCGACGCACCTCTCCGGTCGACGGCCGGGGACGGAGCTGGGAGGAATCGCAGGATGTCGAGCTGTCAGGGCTGCGGGCACGAACTGGTCGAGATCGGTCTCACCATCGACGGGTCGCGGATCGTGATGCGGTCCTGCTCCACGTGCGACACCCGGAGCTGGCACCGCGACGGCGATCCGGTGCACCTCGACGGCGTCCTCACCGATCTGAGCGCGGTCCCGACCCGCTACCGGCGGTCGCTGTCGTCCTGAGCGGGGCGTGGGGTTGCCGCCGTGCTGAGCGGAGCGAGGGGTTGCCGCCGTGCTGAGCGGAGCGAGGGGTTGCCGCCGTGCTGAGCGGAGCGAGGGGTTGCCGCGAGGTCGTGACGGCGATCTGCCACGATGAAGCCCGCCTATGGAGCCCCCATCGCCCATGAGTCCCGACGCGCCGGCCGGTCTGCCCGGCGACGCGACAGCGCTCGATGCCCCGGTCCTGCCCGAGGACGGGGTCATGTCCGAGGACGGGGTCCTGTCCGAGGACGAGGTTGCTGAGCTCCTCGAGGTCGATGATCCTGCGCATCCCGGCCACAGCTGGGCCGTCATCGTGTCGTGGGTCGTCGTCGGCCTGACCTGCGTGTTCGTCTTCGCGTCGCTGAGCCCGCAGGCCATCCTCAGCACCGCCACGCCGACCGGCGGCGACATGGGCGCCCACGTGTGGGGACCGGCGTTCCTGCGCGACCACCTGTTGCCGCAGTTCCGGCTCACGGGTTGGACCCCCGACTGGTACGCCGGGTTCCCCGCCTACGTCTTCTACATGGTGATCCCGTCGCTCGTGATCGTGATGATCAACGTCGGCCCGCCGATCTGGCTCAGCCCGTTCCTCCTCGCAGGTCTCGGTGCCCTCGCCTGGCTGGTCAAGGCACGAGTGCGCTCCTCGGTCCTGCGCACAGCGGCGTGGGTGGTCCTCGCGATGCTGGCGGTCCTGAGCGTCCCGGTCCCCTACGAGGTGGCGTTCAAGCTCGTCACCGTGTCGGGCCTCGTGACGCTCCCGCTCGCAGCGTTCGCGCTCGCCCGATCGTTCCGGCTGCCGTTCCCGGGGCCGGCGATCGTCGCCGTCGGCGCGGCGGCGTTCCTCTACGAGACCGGGTACACGATCCTCGGCGGCAACATCACCTCCACGATGGCGGGCGAGTTCGCCTTCTCGATCTCGCTCACGTTGTGCGTCCTGTACCTCGCGGTGCTCGTCCGTGGGGTCCGCACCGGGCGGGACATGGCGCTCGCAGCGACCCTGTTCGGCCTCGTGATCCTCTGCCACATCATCCCGGCGATGTTCGCTGTGGTCGCCACGGCGATCTTCGTGATCACGCGCCGTGAGGACCGCACGCCGTGGTGGGACGGGTCGAGACCGGGCCGGTGGGTCGCCGGCGTGCTCGTCGCGGTGTCGGTGGCCACCCTCGTCGACTGGGCGTCGTTGAGCGGTGGCGTCACGCTGCCGACGTGGGTGCCGTCGTTGCTGGCGACACCCCTGGAGGGCCTCCTCGAAGGCGTGGGATCGGTGCTGCAGCACGTCCTGGGCCAGCACCTGTTCCCGATCGTGGTCACGCTGGTCGTGCTGGCGCTGTTCGGCTCGATCGACCTGAGGGCAGCGACGTTCTCATCGATCGCGGTGCCGGTCGGAGGCCTCATCACCTGCTTCTGGTTCGTCCCCTTCGTCCTCGACAGCGCCTTCATGAACGACATGGGGTGGGAGAAGTACACCCAGTACGCGGACTACCTGTGGCCGCAGACCGCCCAGTTCGACATGCCGTACCGGAACGTCGTGTTCACCCTCGCAGCGATCGGTGTGGTGCTGTCGATCCTGCACCGCCAACGCATCGGCTGGTTCCTGACGATGGTGGTCGTCGGCATGGCATGGGCGTTCCGCTACGCGCCGCAGTGGCGACTGTGGAACGCGAGGATCCTGCCGTTCTACTTCCTCGCGCTGTACCTCCTCGCTGCGGTCGCGGTGGCGTTGCTGGTGCGCTCCATCGCCCTCGTCGTCGCGGAGCTGATGTCGAGGCGCGAGGAGCCCGTGGGCGTCGGCATCGCCGGCGTGGCGATCGTGACCGTCGTCGTCGCCGTGGTGATCGGCGGCGCCTTGCGCATCCTGCCCGGCGGGCGTCTCGCCACCGACGCGACTGGAACCTCCGTCTACCAGTGGATGGGCTTCACGTGGCACAAGTTGAACCCGTCGGCCAGCTGGGCCCGCTACAACTACGAGGGTCTCGAAGCCCGTGACGCGTACCCGGAGCTCCGGCAGATCGTCGACACGATGGGCCAGGTGGGGCGCACCGACGGGTGCGGGCGGGCGATGTGGGAGTACGAGCCGAAGCTCGACCGGTTCGGAACCCCGATGGCGTTGATGCTGCTGCCGTACTTCACCCACGGCTGCATCGGCTCCATGGAGGGCCTGTACTTCGAGGCGTCCTCGACCACGCCGTTCCACTTCCTGAACCAGTCCGAGCTGTCGATGCAGCCGTCGCGGGCGCAGCGCGACCTCCCGTACGGCGGCCTCGACATGCGCCTCGGGATCTCGCACCTGCAGATGCTGGGGGTGAAGTACTACATGGCCACATCGGAGCAGGCGATCGCGGCGGCACGCCAGGACCCGCGCCTGACCGAGCTCCGCACGATCCGTCCGAAGCCGACCGCCGACGGGGTGCGTCACGAGTGGGTGGTCTTCGAGGTCGCTGACGCGGACCTGGTGGTGCCGTTGCGCTTCCAGCCGGTCGTGCTGAAGGACACCGACGACCACATCGACGGGTGGGTGTACGGCAAGGAGCGTTCGCGCCCGGCGCCCGGCCAGGAGATCGGCACCAAGACAGCTGGACCTGCGGTGACGTGGTACCTCGATCCGACCCGGTGGGACGTCCCGCTCGCCACCTCCGGGCCCTCGAATTGGAAGCGGGTTGCTCCGACGGACTCCGACCCGCCACGGGTCGCAGTACCGCAGGCGACGGTGACGAACGTCCGCGACCACGGCGACTCGATCTCGTTCGACGTCGACCGGGTCGGCACGCCGGTGCTGATCCGAACCTCGTTCTTCCCGAACTGGCAGGCCGACGGGGCGACCGGGCCGTACCGGGTGAGCCCGAACCTGATGGTCGTGGTCCCCACCTCCAAGCACGTGACGGTTGCCTACGGAACGACCGGCGCGGACCGACTCGGTTGGGCGCTGACGGTGCTCGGACTGGTCCTCGTGGTGCTGCTCGCAGTGTGGGACGAGCGGTCGCGCAGCAGCCGGGTCATCGAGCGCGTCGGAGCCTGGCGACCGCTCGGCTTCCTGCCGTGGGCGCGATCGGCCGCAGTCGATCCGCCTGTCGGCGCCGAGGTCGACGGGCACGACGGACCCCGGGTCGGCGCGGACGCGGACGGAGATGACGCCGTAGGGGAGCCGTCGGTGACGCCGGCGGCCCCGCCGCCGGACTGACGTGAGGTCGCTCCGACGCTTCGTCCTCGTCGGCGTCGTGGCCACGGTCGTCGACGTCGGGCTCTTCGTCGCCCTGCGCCAGCTCGTCGGGTGGCCGGTCCCGCTCGCCGATGCGGTCGCGGTCGCTGTCGCTGTTGCTGTGTCGTGGAGCCTGCACGGCGTCGTCACCTTCTCCGGTGACCCCAGGGTGCGCTGGTACCGGAGGCCAGCGGCCTACGCCGGTGCCGCTGGTGTCGCGCTCGTCACCGACGTCGCCGTCGTCACGGCCCTCGACGCCGCGCTCGACCCTCGACGCACCGTCGGGCTGATCGCCATCAAGATCCCGGCGCTGCTCATCGCGCTGATGGTCCGGACCGTGAACTACCGGCGGTTCATGCACGACGTCGTACGTGACGACCAGCGGCGGCCGGCGCACCGCCCGTCTGCGCCAGGGCGATACCGGCTGAGCGTCGTCGTCCCCGCGTACCGCGAGGCCGATCGGATCGCCGGGACCGTGGCGAGGATCCGAGCCGACCTCGCCGTGGTCGCCGCCGACGGTGGCCTCCAGGTCGTCGTGGTCGATGACGGATCCGACGACGACACCGCCGACCGGGCCGAGGCCGCCGGCGCCGACCTCGTGCTGCGCCAACACCCGAACCGTGGCAAGGGCGCAGCAGTGCGTGCAGGTGTGCTCGCCGCCGACGGCAGGGCCGTGGCGTTCACCGACGCCGACCTATCCTACTCGCCGGCGCAGCTCGTCGGCTTCCTGGAGCAGATCGAATCAGGATGGGACGTCGCTGTGGGCAGCCGGCAGCACGAGGCCACGATGACGGTCGTGCGTGCCGGTCGCCTGCGCGAGGTCGGCGGTCGGATCATCAACGTGCTCACCGGCATCGTGCTGCTGGGTCGGTACCGCGACACCCAGTGCGGGCTCAAGGCGATGCGCTCCGACGTGGGACGCCTGCTGTTCTCCCGATCGCGCATCGACGGGTTCGCGTTCGACGTCGAGCTGTTCCACCTCGTCGAGCGGTACCGCCTGACCCTGACCGAGGTGCCAGTGGAGGTCATCAACTCCAGTCGTTCGACGGTGAACGTGGCTCGGGACGCGGTGAGGCTCGTCCGCGACCTGTTCCGGGTCCGGGCGTTCGCCCGGCTCGGCGTCTACGAGTCCGACGTCGACGCCGACCTGCCGGCTGCTCGGGGCTGACCGGTTAGATTGCGGTCCATGTCGGCTCTCGACGCCATCTTCAAGGCCTATGACGTCCGTGGCACCGTGCCCGAGCAGCTCGACGAGGATCTCGCGCGGGCCATCGGGATCGGGTTCGCCGAGTTCGCCCGACAGGACGCGATCGCTCGGGACGCGAGCGTCCACAGGGTGGTCGTCGCACGAGACATGCGACCATCCGGCGAGCGGTTGTCCGCGGCGTTCGCCGACGGGGTCCGGCGGCAGGGGCTCGACGTCGTCGACCTCGGGCTCGGCTCGACCGATCTCCTCTACTTCGCATCGGGCTCGATGGATGCACCCGGGGTGATGTTCACGGCGTCGCACAACCCGGCGCAGTACAACGGCGCGAAGTTCTGCCTTGCAGGTGCCCGGCCCGTCGGCGAGGACACCGGCCTCGACCGGATCAAGGAGATCGCGTCGGCATCGCTCACGGGTGCGGTGCAGCAGGCAGCGACGCCCGGCTCGCTCAGCCACGAGGACCTCCTCGACGCGTTCGCCGCACACGTGCGCTCCTTCGTCGACCTCAGCGTCCTGCGTCCCCTCGAGGTGGTCGCCGACACGGCCAACGGCATGGGTGGCCTCGTGGTCCCGGCGGTCTTCTCGTCGTTGCCGTTCGGGCTCGAGGTCATGTACGGCGAGCTCGACGGCACGTTCCCCAACCACCCAGCGGATCCGATCCAGCCGGCGAACACCGCAGACCTCCGCCGCCGTGTCGTCGAATCGGGAGCCGACGTCGGCCTCGCCTTCGACGGCGACGCGGACCGCGTCTTCCTCGTCGACGAGCAGGGCATCGGGCTGTCGGGGTCGACCACGACGGCGATCATCGCCGCGGGCATCCTCGACCGGCATCCCGGTGAGACGATCATCCACAACCTGATCTGCTCGCGGGCGGTCGCCGAGGTCGTGCGGGAGCACGGTGGCACGCCGGTGCGGACACGGGTGGGGCACTCGTTCATCAAGCAGGTCATGGCCGAGACCGGCGCGATCTTCGGCGGGGAGCACTCCGCGCACTACTACTTCCGTGACAACTACCGGGCGGACTCCGGACTCATCGCGGCGCTGGTCGTCCTCGAGCAGCTGTCGGTCTCCGGTCAGACGCTCTCGGAGCTGCGCGTGCCGTTCGAGCGCTACGCGGACTCCGGCGAGATCAACACCCGGGTCGAGGACCCTGCAGCGGTGATCGAGCACGTCGCCGAGCACTTCGCCGAGCTTCCCCAGGACCGCCTGGACGGACTCACCGTCGACGGCGGCGACTGGTGGTTCAACCTACGTCCGTCCAACACCGAGCCGCTGCTCCGGTTGAACCTCGAAGCTCCCGATGCCGAGCAGTGCGCGCGCCGGACCGAGGAGGTCCGCGCCGTGATGGCCGACTGACGCAGACCGACCGACGCAGACCGACTGACGCAGACCGACCGACCGAGACAGGACGTGATCATGACCACCGACGAGACGCTCGACCCACGACTGCTGGAGATCCTCGCCTGCCCAGAGGACAAGGGTCCTCTGCTGTACTTCGCGGACGAGGCCTCGCTGTACAACCCGCGGCTGCACCGCCGCTACGAAGTCCGCGACGGCATCCCGGTGATGTTGATCGACGAGGCGGAGTCGGTGTCGGACGAGGAGCACGAG
>JAFDWA010000074.1 GCA_018268735.1 Actinomycetota bacterium
AGCCGTTCGATGATCGTGGCGTTGGCGGTCACATGGGCCCCGGCTTCGCCGGTGCGGCCAACGTGTCAGCCGAGCCGTTCGATGATCGTGGCGTTGGCCATGCCCCCGCCTTCGCACATGGTCTGGAGGCCGAAGCGGCCGCCGGTGCGCTCGAGCTCGTTGAGCAGCGTGGTCATCAGGCGCACACCGGTGGCACCGAGCGGATGACCGAGCGCGATCGCGCCGCCGTTGACGTTCACCTTCGACAGGTCGGCGTCGAGCTCCTTGGCCCAGGCCAGCACCACCGATGCGAACGCCTCGTTGATCTCGACCAGGTCGATGTCGTCGAGGGTCATGCCCGCCTTCTCCAGCGCCCGCTTCGTGGCCGGGATCGGCGCCGACAGCATGTAGACGGGATCGTCGGCGAGCACCGACAGGTGGTGGATCCGGGCACGAGGGGTGAGCCCGTGGTCCTTCACCGCCTGCTCGGAGGCGACGAGCATGGCAGCCGACGCATCGGAGATCTGCGACGCGACCGCAGCGGTGATGCGCCCGCCCTCGCGCAGGGTCTTCAACGACGCGATCTTCACCGGGTCGGGCTCCCGGGGGCCTTCGTCGAAGGTGAGCCCCGCGAGCTCGACGATCTCGTTGTCGAACCGGCCCTCGGCGCGGGCGGTGATCGCCCGACGATGGGACTCCATGGCGAACTCCTCCATGTCCTCCCGGGAGATCTCCCACTTCTCGGCGATCATGTCGGCGCCGCGGAACTGGCTGACCTCCTGGTCGCCGTAGCGCTCGACCCAACCGGTCGACCCGGAGAACGGGTCGGTGTCGCCGAACTGCTCGGCGACGAGCATCGCCGAGCTGATCGGGATTCGCGACATGTTCTGCAGCCCCGCTGCGACGACCAGGTCCTGGGTCCCGGACATGACACCCTGCGCTGCGAAGTGCACGGCCTGCTGCGACGACCCGCACTGGCGGTCGATCGTGGTGCCCGGCACGTGCTCGGGGAGGCCGGCCGCCAGCCAGGCGGTGCGACCGACGTCGCCCGCCTGCGAGCCGATGGTGTCGAGGCAGCCCATGACGACGTCGTCGACGGCGCCGGCATCGATCCCGGTGCGGCCGACGAGCTCGCGCAGCGTGTGCGCACCGAGGTCTGCCGGATGCACCTGGGACAGCGATCCGCCACGCTTGCCGACGGGCGTGCGGACGGTGTCGATGATGTAGGCCTCGGCCATGGCGGGCGCTCCTCGGGATGGATCGGGGTCGGAGTTGGATGGCATGCGGCGTACGCGCAGGCACGGACGTGCTCCACCGTACGCACCGGGAGGCGCTCGTCCCCCATCGGGTGTGGGTCGTGCGACGCGGCACGGATCCGCCGCGATCGGGCAGACTCTCGCGATGCGCAGGACCGGCTCATGAGGAAGACGTGGCGCGCCGACGAGTTCGACCTCCTCTCCCCGTCGGTGATGCGCCGCTGGTCGAGCTTCCTCAAGGAGGAGGGCGACCGGCGCTGGTTCCCGAACCTCCTCGGGATCGAGGTCGAGGAGCTCCGGCGCGACTACGCCCGGCTGCGGATGCCCTGGAGCAACGACCTGAACCAGTCCGGTGGCCTCATGCACGGCGGCGCGATCGCGACGCTCATCGACACGGCGGTCGTGCCGGCGATCGGCACCGCGTACCCCGATGACCGGCCCTTCTCGACCATCGAGATGTCGGTCCGCTACACCCAGCCGGTCCGCAAGGAGGACCTCGTGGCCGAGGGCTGGGTCCTCCGGCGCGGCAAGCGCGTCGTGTTCTGCGAGGTCGAGGTGCGCACCGCAGCAGGCGTCACCGTCGCGACCGGCGATCTGATCTACGTCGTCGGCTCGCCGCCGGCACCGGCGAGCTGACACCGGGGTTGCTGCGCGTTCGCCCGGCTGCGACCATGTTGCGTGGCGCGGGGCCGGGCGAACCCCGCAGGAACCGGGGGATGCTGGGATGCGTCAGCTGCACAGAGCACGTCGAGCCGTCGTCGTGGCGACCGTTGCCACGTTGGCGTTGACCGCAGCGGCCTGCACCGCTCCCACCACGGCCGAGCCATCGACGCCGTCGGGTGACACCACGATCGGGATGAACCAGCTCCAGTACCTGGGAACCCACAACTCCTACAAGCGCCAGCCCAGCGCGTGGCTCATCTTGCTCCTCAAGCTGGGCGCCGCGGCGTTCCCCGGCCTCGCCGGCCAGGGGCTCGACCCGGCCCAGATCGACTATGGCCACCGGCCTCTGACCGATCAGCTCGACAGCGGCCTTCGGAGCTTCGAGCTCGACGTCTGGGCCGATCCGACCGGCGGCCGCTTCGCGAAGCCGCTCGCCGCGCAGTTCCTCGGCCAGCCCTACCCGACCGGCATGGACGCACCCGGCTTCAAGGTGTTCCACATCCCCGAGGTCGACTACCTCGCGACCTGTCCGACACTCGATGCATGCCTCACCGAGATGCGGCACTGGTCCGACGCGCATCCCGGCCACCTGCCGATCACGATCGACATCGAGCTCGAACAGGACGCATTGCCCGCACCGTTCGACGTCACCCCCATCCAGCAGTTCGACGCACCGACGTTGGACTCGCTCGACGCCGAGATCCGATCGGCCCTCGGCGACCGGCTCATCACCCCCGACGACGTACGAGGCAGCGCACCCGACCTCCGCACCGCCGTCACCCGACCGGGGTCCGGAGGCGGCTGGCCGTCGGTGCACGACAGCCGTGGGCGATTCCTGTTCTTCATGGACAACCCCGGCACCCTCCCGCTGAGGTACCTCGACGGCCATCCCTCCGGTGCGGGTCGGGTCATGTTCACCAGCGACGGCTTCGACCGCCCGGACGCGGCCGTGCTCAAGGTCAACGAGCCCGGTGACGGCTCGGGGATCGCTGCCCTCGTGCGACAGGGGTTCCTGGTGCGCACCCGGGCCGACGCCGACGTGGTGAGCCCCGGTGTGGATCGGGCCGCCGCGCTGTCCTCCGGCGCCCAGATGGTCGACAGCGACTTCCCGAAGGGCGAACCACAGGCCGGCACCGGGTACGTCGTCTCGTTCCCGACGCGGGTCCAGGCCCGCTGCAACCCCGTGAACACGACCCCGATGACCTGCACGGCAGCCGCCGCCGTGGAGCCCACATCCCGACCGCCGTCGTGACGAGCTCCCGCAGCTGACCCATCCCGAGCTCGGCGCTCAGCTCGGCTCGACGCGACAGCGAACCACCTCGACGACCCGATCGATGGTCGCGTCGAGCAGCTCCCAGGTGATCGGGAACGCCGTCGTGGAAGCCGTCGACGCCGAACCGATGCGGACCCGGGCCGGGACCTGTCGACGGTGCATGCCGTCGACCAGCGCATTGAAGCCGGCGACGAGCGCGGCTGCGGGATCCGATGGCGCTCGGGCGGACATGACGACGAGCACCTCCGGTCGGGCGGCATGGTCGGCGGCATCCCAGCTCGTCCGGAGCCGAACGGCGCGACCGGGGACGTCGTAGGACTCACGACGGGTGCTCCACACCAGCCGGCGACCGCCGACGGCGCCGAGCGCGCCCGTCGCCCACGTCGTGGCAGCTGCGGCGACTGCGGCACGACCGGAGCGGTCGAGCTCCTCGGTGCACCAGTCGGCGAACCATGCGGCGTCCTGGTCCGCATCCGAGAGCGCGCCCAGCACGCGCGCCACCGCGACCCCGACCGGTTCGCCGTCAGCCCGCTCACGCAGCGCGAACCGGCCGACGGCGCCGGCGACCGTCGCGGTGGACATCACGAAGTCGTCGGTCGGGGTCGACCGATCGTCGGCACGCGGCACCGACAGGTCGTGCCCTGACACGTCGACCCATCCGGCTCCGTCCCGTGGACGCTTCGCGGCGCGGCGGAGTCGATCGCCCAGCACATCGTCGAGGCGTGCCAGGAGGTCGTGACCGGCCCGCGCAGCGAGCGATGCGCGTTCACCGCGGCTCGTCGGGACGCTCGACGGCTCCGCCACCGTCAGGCCCCTCCGTCCTCGAAGGGGTCAGGTGGCGCCTGGAAGCTCGGACAGCTGCCCGCGTCGGGACACCAGCTGCACGTCGGTCCCGGGTGCTCGACAGGTGGGCGTCCGACGAGCAGCTGCGCCCAGTCGAGGATCGCGTCACCGAGCCGACGGGCAGCGGATCGCAGCACGTCGAGGGTGACCGACATCTCGGCGAGCGCTCCGCCCGGGTACCAGCGGGCCACCGCTGCGGGCGCGGCTCGATCCCGCAGCGCGACCAGCAGCGCGTAGTGGGTGACCTCGGTGAGGTGGCCGGGGTGCGGACGGCCGAGCTTGACCTCGACGACGACAGCGGGTCGCGCCGCCAGCGGCCCGCCCAGCTCGACGTCGGTCCGGCCCTCGCATCGGACCGCCCCGTCGACCAGGTGCGCTGCGACGGCGGCCTGGGTGCGTGGCCACCACGCCGGGTCGAGCCCGGCCCATGCCCGCGCTGCAGACGCGAGCGGTCCGAGATCGAGTCGGTCGCCGGCCGCGATGACCTGGTCGCGCAGGTCGAGCTCGCCACGGGCCCACAACCACGACAGCAGGTCCTCGAGCGGATCGGCGATCGGCCCGAGGACGATCTCGTGCTCCACGTACACGTCGAGGGCTCGACCGGCGAGGAGCGACGACGACACGTCGTCGTCGGAGCGTGCACCGTCTGTCGCCGCCCGGGCGAGCGCCAGCGCGTAGCGCTCGCACGACGCCAGGGCCACGACGCGGCCCTTCGGGATGCGCAGCGGCAGCACCCCGTCGGGATCCTCACCCCCATGTCCGCGGACCAGCTCGACCGCGCGGCGTGCAACGGCCTCGAGGCAGTCGCGGATCTCGTCGAGCTGCTCGGACGTGACCGTCGCAGAGGTGCGAGCACCTGCATCGACACCTGGATCGACATCTGGATCGACAGGGACAGGGACGTCGAGCAACGCCGCAAGTCGCTCCGCCACCGCACCGGGACCGTCCATCACACGACGAGCTTGTCAGAGCACGTCGCCCGCACGGCGATCTACCGTGACCGACCGTGACCGATCCCACCGACATGCCGACGCCGGCCGCCACGGCAGACGACACGGCAGACGACACGGCGGTGATGCCGTTCCGGATCGATGTCCCCGACGCGCAGCTCGACGACCTCGCCCGCAGGCTGCACCACACCCGATGGCCCGACGAGGAGACCGTCGCCGGCACCGACCGTCCGTGGGAGCAGGGGATGCGGCTGCGGGTGGCCCAGGAGCTCGCTGAGCACTGGGCGAACGGCTACGACTGGCGACGGGCGGAGCGATCGCTCAACTCCCACCCCCAGTTCCGGACGGTGATCGACGGGCTCGGCATCCACTTCCTCCACGTGCGCTCACCCGTGGGCACCGCGCTGCCGCTGGTGCTCACCCACGGCTGGCCCGGCTCGATCGTCGAGTTCCTGAAGGTGATCGGTCCCCTCACCGACCCGGCAGCCCACGGTGGCGACCCCGCCGATGCGTTCCACGTGGTCGCGCCGTCGCTGCCCGGCTACGGCTGGTCCGACAAGCCCGTGCACACCGGTTGGGGCGTCCCCAGGATCGCGGCGGCGTGGGAGCTGCTGATGCTGCGACTCGGCTACGACCGCTTCGCAGCGCAGGGCGGCGACTGGGGCTCGATGGTCACGATGGCGATGGGCGTGCACCGCACCGAGCACCTCGCCGGCATCCACGTCAACATGCCGATCGTGATCCCGACGACGGCACCCGAGGAGATGACCGCCACCGAACGGGCCGCAAGCGAGGCGCTCAGCCACTACATGGAGTGGGACGGCGGGTACTCCAACCAGCAGTCCACCCGCCCGCAGACGCTCGGCTACGGGCTCGCGGACTCGCCGGTCGGTCAGATGACGTGGATCGTCGAGAAGTTCTGGTCCTGGACCGACTGCGACGGCGACCCTCGCAACGCGCTGAGCCCCGACGAGCTGCTCGACAACGTGATGGTGTACTGGCTCACCAACTCGGCAGCATCGTCCGCACGGCTCTACTGGGAGTCGTTCAAGCAGATCGACTTCTCCCCCATCGGCGTTCCGAGCGCGATCTCGGTGTTCCCGCATGAGATCTTCCGGACCTCACGCCGTTGGGCGGAGGCCCGGTTCACCGACCTGCGCCACTTCGACGAGCTCGACCACGGGGGGCACTTCGCCGCGTTCGAGCAGCCCGAGCTGTTCGTCGCCGAGGTCCGAGCCGCGTTCCGCTCGATGCGCTGAGGCTGCTCACCCCGCACCGACGTCGGGGGCACCCCCACGCCGTTGAACGGCATTCGAAGTTCCCATGGATTCCGCACGTGCACGGTGGTACCGTTCGGGAGTCACCAGGTCGTTGGTGGCGATGCGTTGGGGTCGCATCGACCCTGGCTGGGAACCTTCGGACACCTCAGGCCTCGGCCGGGGAGGGAGACACACACCATGAAGACACGTACCACGCGCGTCATGATCGTGGGGATGGTGGCAGCGTTCGCTGCCGTCGCCGCGTCATGTACACCGGCAACACCGCCGGCACCGATCAACTGGTCCTTCAAGGGGACCAGCATGACGGTCAACGAACCGCAGGACGGGGTGTACGACCCCATCTTCCACCAGTGCATCGCCATCCCGAACTGCAAGGACGAGCCCTACCTGATCCAGGTCGCGTTCCGGGTTCGCATCGGCGAGCCCAACTCGGCACAGGCATGGATCGTCAAGGGCGACACGCTGCCGTCCACCGGCAAGGGCGAGTCCCGGACCCTCACCGGTGGCCAGCAGGCCAAGGTCGACTTCAACGGCATCCAGCCGCTCGACGTGCTCGACGCGCTGAACCCGGCCAACAAGATGGACATCGTCGGCACCTACACCTGGGCCGCCGAGGAGGACACCATCAACTCGCTGACCGGCGGGGCGCAGTCCGTCGCCGACGCCTTCAAGACAGCGCTGAACAAGACCCTGGCAGCAGGCTCCCTGCCCAGCGGCGACACGAACGCCCTGCTCAACCTCGTCTTCAGCGCCCTGTTCGGCAACTTCAACACGCCGTTCAAGCTCATCTTGGCGAACATCCCGTGCCTCGGCCTCTGCGACGACGTGCTCGGCGGTGCCGTCTACGTCGGCATCGGAGCGACCGGCACGCTCGCCTCGCTCATCGACAGCGCTCTCGGATCGTTCCAGGTGCCGCAGTTCAGCA
>JAFDWA010000750.1 GCA_018268735.1 Actinomycetota bacterium
CGGCTGCTCGACGGCGACGTGCCGCTGTTGGTGCACGACGTGGTGGCCGCCGCGGTCGAGCCGTTCGTGGCCGAGGGCGCCGTGGCCGCGTCGACGCCGGCGGAGCTGGCCCGCGACGCGACGGTCATCAGCGTCGTGGTGCAGGACGAGGCCCAGGTGCGCGACGTGCTCGTCGGCCCCAACGGCATCCTCGCCGCCGCATCGCCGGGCACCGTCGTCGCGGTGCACTCGACGATCAGCGCCGAGGGAGCCGTGGCGCTCGCCGACCTCGCCGCGGGCGCCGGCGTCGAGCTGGTGGACGCTCCGATCAGCGGCGGTGCGATGGGTGCACACGAAGGGACGCTCGCGGTCATGGCCGGCGGCACCGAGGCGGCCGTCGAACGGGCGCGACCGGTGTTCGAGCGCTACGCGACGTTGGTGGTGCACACCGGTCCGGTCGGCAGCGGCACCCGCATGAAGATCGCCCGCAACCTCATCACGTTCGCGAGCTTCGCCGCGGTCGGTGAAGCCCAGCGCCTCGCCGCCGTCGCCGGACTCGACGTCGGACAGCTCGGCGACGTGGTGCGCCACTCCGACCGCGTCACCGGGGGCGCCGGAGCGATCATGCTGCGTCCGACGGCGGAGGAGATGGGGGCAGACGACGGGCTCCGTCCGATCTTCGGCCACACACTGACGTTGGGAGCGAAGGACCTCGACCTCGCCGCGGCCATGGGCGCGGAGCTCGGTGTCGACACGCCGTTCGCCGAGCTCGCCCGACGTCTGCTCGCGTCCGCACTCGGGCTCGAGGCGTACCCGGAGTCGTGAGCGTCGCCGTCCGCACCCTGCGGGACCTGAGCCACGGCGAGCTCGCTGTGCTCGTGCGAGAGTGCCTGCTCGCCGGCCAGCTCATGGACCGCGCCGGCATGCCGCACCTCATCGGCGCGTACGGACGTGACGAGATGGCCGCGATCGCGATCGACGAGTGGATGGGCGCGAGCCCGCTCTACACGCGTCGGATGCAACGCCTGTTGGGATTCGGTCGCGGCGACGTCGAGACGATCTTCAAGGGCATGCAGTTCGACATCGGCGCGCCGCCGGAGTTCATGGACTTCCGGTACCGGGTCCTCGACGCGGACCACGGCGAGTTCTGGCTGGACCACTGCGGCGCGCTCATGGACGTCGAACCGATGGGCGAGGACTACGTCCACACCATGTGCCACACGATCGAGGATCCGACGTTCGACGCGACGGCGATCGCCACCAACCGCCGGGCCCAGGTGCGACCGATCCACCGACCGCCACGTGAGCCCACGGACCGACATCCCCACTGCCACTGGACGGTCACGATCGAAGACGCCCACCCCGAGTTGCCGCTGCCGGAGGCCATGGGTCCGCTGGAGTCGACCCTGCTCGCCGGCATCGTGCTGGCACCGCTCGGTGAGGGCGCGACCGATGCCGAGCTGACCGACGGCTGGAGCGACTACAGCGCGCCGCTGGACCCGGACCTGCGCGCCGAGCGGTTCTCGACCGCGACGCTGCGTGCCTTGGCCGAAGAGGTCTGCGTGCAGCAGCACCTGCTGTCCATGTCGTTCTTCGCGGCGATCGAACGTCGCCACGGCACCGAGGCCGCGGTGTCGGTCCTCGACCGCCAGGTCGTCGGCATCGCCGGGTTGACCTCGACGCGGTTGCGAGATGCCTTCATCTGCGGCGACGGCACCCGGGCGGGCACCACGCTCGGCGACGTGGCTCAGGTCCTGGAGCTGCACCCGGCGTTCCGCCCGCGGGAGTACGTCGACTGGAACGTGGGTCTCGACGAAGTGGGGGAGTCGGTCACCGTCGAGCTCGGGGACTGCCCGGCGCTGCACGAGACCGGGATGGCGACCTGGATCAGCCGACTCGCCGACGGTGCGGACGACGGCCTCGCCGCCGCGGTGGAGGGCGTGACCCCGTTCGCCCGGGTTGCCCGCGACGGGGACCGTCGATGGCTCGTGACCCTGGTCGACGATCCGGCTCCAGAGCGGGTAGAGGTGGCCCTCACCCGCTTCTCGACCGGCGCCACGTGGTCCTTCACCCCCGTCACCCTCCGCCCCTCCCGAACATAGGGGTCGCAAACGACACGTTCTGTCGATTCGGACCCCCAGAACGGATCGGGCGGGTACGGTCAGCGTCGGTGGATCACGACGTGCATGCGTTCGTCGGGCCGACCGGCGTGCTGGTGGCGGGCGCATCGGGCGGTCCGCTGGCGGGAACCACGTTGGCGGTCAAGGACGTGATCGACGTCGCCGGTCGAGTCACCGGAGCCGGGAACCCCGACCTTGCAGCATCACGGGTCCCGGCCGGCCGTTCGGCGCCGGTCGTGGAAGCGCTGGTCGCTGCGGGAGCGACGGTCGTCGGCAAGACCGCCACCGACGAGCTCGCCTACTCCCTCGGCGGCGACAACGTCCACTTCCCTCCACCGGTCAACGTCGCCGCTCCGGGCCGCACGACCGGTGGATCCTCCGCGGGCTCCGCCGCCGCGGTGGCAGCTGGGATCGTCGACCTCGCGCTCGGGACCGACACCGGCGGTTCGATCCGGGTGCCGGCCAGCTACTGCGGGATCCTGGGTTGGCGGCCCACCCACGGTGCCGTCAGCGCTGCCGGGGTGACGCCGCTTGCTGCGAGCTTCGACACGATCGGGCTGTTCGCTCGATCCGCGCCGCTGCTGCGCTCCGCGGCCGAGGTCGCGCTCGGAACCGTCGGTGGTGGGTTCGGCAGCGTCGGCCATCATGACCATCCCGTGCAGGGCGTGGTGGTCGTGGCCGAGCTCATGGACCTGGTCGGTCCGGCCGAGACGGCGGTCCTGCGGTCGGCGATCAGGGAGCGGTTCGGCGAGGAGGTTCAGACCGTGCGGTTGGGCGTGGACGTCGACGAGTGCGTCGCCACGTTCCGCACGCTGCAGGGCGCCGAGGCCTGGGCCGCCCACGGCGGGTGGATCAGCACGGCTCACCCCGTTCTCGGGGCGAACACCGCCCACCGCTTCGATGCAGCATCCCGGGTCACCCAGGAGCAGGTCGAGCGGGCCGGACCCATCCGTGAGCAGATCCGCCGCGCAGTGCTGGACGCATCCGCCGATGGCACCGTCCTGCTCGCCCCGGCCGCTGCCGGTCCCGCCCCGATCCGCGACGGATACGGGCCCGAGGCCGAACGCATCCGTGCCGACACGTTGCGCTCCACCGTCGTCGGGAGCCTGGCCGGTGTCCCGGTCGTCGTGGTCCCGACCGCCGGCGTGGAGGGCGATCGCGTGGAGGACGATCGCGTGGAGGGCGGCACCGGACGCCTCCCGCTCGGCCTCGCGCTCATGGGTGCCCCGGGCACCGACCTGGCCCTGCTCGACCTCATCGCCTGACCGTCGCACCGCAACCCCCGACGAACTTGTAGCCAGCGGGTCGTGTGGTGACCGCTCAGCTACAAGTTCGACGAGTGCTGTGGAACTTGTAGCCAGCGGGTCGTGTGGTGGCCGCTCAGCTACAAGTTCGGTGGGGGTCGCAGGTTGGTGGGGGTCGCAGGTCGGTGGGCAGCGCGCGTCAGGCGGGGATCCAGGTGCCGTGGAAGCCGAAGGGCACCCGGACCGGCAGCTGCACCTCGCCGACCGGGCCCGCGGCGACGTCCTGCGCGTCGAACACCGCCAGCGAGGACCGGTCGGTGCGGCGATCCCACACGAAGGTCATCACCCAGCCGTCGCCGTCGGGTCGGCTGCCCTCCGCCGGGACGAAGAACGGCTCGCCTCCACGGAGGGACGGCCCCGGATCCCAGAGGTCCTCCTTGCCGCTGCGCAGGTCGAGGTGGCAGATCCCGGCCAGCTCGAAGCCGTGGTCGCTGTCGGGCGTGGTCGTCGTCACGAACCAGCCGTGACGGGTCGATCGACCGGTGCGGCGACGGTCGTGGCTCGGCAGGTCCATCGACCGGTCGTGCAGCTGCCGTTCGGCGAAGGTGAGCGACGGCCCTGCTGTGCCGATCCGCCACTCGGTCAGGTACGTCGGCACCAGATCGCCCTTCGGGCCGAAGGCCTCGTCGGCACGGTGGACCCTGAGCACGACGTCGCCGCCGTCACGGTGCGCGTTGTAGCCGTGGAACGCGAACGACGGTGGGACGTCCACCCACCGGATCGAATCCCCGGAGCCGTCGAGCGGCATCACCCCGATCCGACTCGGGCCGCTCGGATCCCAGTGGAACGGGATCGGCGAACGCCCGCTCGGATCGGGTCCGAACATCACCGGTCCGATCCAGAACACGGCGTCGCGGTCGGTGATGGCGAAGTCGTGGATCATCGTCGCAGCCTCGACGGCGATCGGGCTGACCACGTCGAGGGTGCCGTCGGGTGCCGCTGCGTAGTAGGTGAGCGCGGGACGCAGGAACTCGTAGCCGATGAAGTGCATGCGGCCGGTGTCGGGGTCGACCTTCGGGTGCGCGGTCATCGTCGGGCCGAGCTTGCCGCCGAAGTCGAACGGGCCGACCGTCGACATGTCCTGCGGTGACAGCTCGAAGGGCCAGCCCACCTCGCCGAGGCTGAGCAGACGCCCACCGTGCTCCACGAGCGCCACGTTGCTCTGGTTGTTCTCCTTGCCCGGTGCCCCGCCGAAGTCCATGAGCCCCTTGCCCGACTGCTGCAGGGGGGTGCGGACGTATCGGTTGCGGTACCACTGGGCCTTGCCGCGCTCCAGACGGACGCCGTGGACCATCCCGTCGCCCAGGAACCAGTGCAGCGCGTCGCCGGTCGCCGGGTTCGAGCCGTTGCGGACGAACAGGCCAGACAGCTCCGCGGGGAGCTTCCCCGTCATGGTGAGGTCGGTCAGGGTCTCCTCGGTGTGCACCGGAGCGAAGTTGCCCTGCACCCAGTACGGCCGGGTCGGATCGTGGGCCACGGGCACCACGGTAGGACCTGACAGGGTCGTCGCCACCCCTGGCTGCGTCGATCGAGCCGACCCGCCACCCGAGTTGCTGCCACAGCCGGTCAGCGCAGCAGCGGTGATCCCTGCCGCCCCCGTGCCCAACGCCGTGAGCAACGTGCGTCGATCCATGCCCCACCCTTCGGTGTCGTCCGCCGGATCCGTCCACCATACGTGACGCGGTCCCCGGGCCTGCCTCCGGGCCCGAAGGACCCCTGCGGCGGATCCCGTCGTGCAGCGGCGCGGGGTTCGGCGAGTGCGGACGCGAGCTCGGGCAGATCGGCGATCGAATCGACGATGTGGTCGGGTCGTCGGTCGGCTCGCTGGAGGTCGGTCGGGCGGAACTTCCCGGTACGGACCTGCACGCCGACCATCCCGAGGTCCTGCGCCGCGAGCACGTCGTTGACGACGTCGTCACCCACCATCAGCAGGCGTCCGCACGGCTCGCCGATCGACGAGGCCGCGGCGAGGAACATGTTCGGTGCGGGCTTGCCGGTGACGACCGCGGTGACCCCGGACGCCTCCTCGAGCATCCTCGCATAGGACCCTCCGTCGAGGCAGTAGCCGTCGCCGGTGTGCCAGATCGGCGCGCCGTGCATCGCGACCAGCGCGGCACCGCCGAGCAGGCAGTTCAGCGCGACGTTGAGCTGCTTCCAGCTGAACGACGGTCCGCCACCACCCACCACCACGACATCCGCGGTCGAGTCGTCAGGGTCCGCCATGCGCATCCCGACGAGCTCCTCGCTGCCGCCGTCGTTGAGCAGGAGGCACCTCGCGTCCGGGTGGTGCTCCTGGAGGTACGCCGAGGTCGCCGCGGCCGCGGTGAACAGCTCACCGCCGTCCACGTCGATGCCGGCGTGGATCAGCGATGCAGCGATCCGAGCAGAGGTCTGCGACGTGGTGTCGGTGAGGAAGCGGACGCCCAGGCCCAGGCGACGGAGGCCGGTGACCGCGTCAGCGGCAGACGGCAGGGGTGTCGTGCCCCTGAGCAGGACGCCCTCGACGTCGAGCAGCACGCCACGGATGCCGCTCGTGGTCCCCGGTCCGCTCACGTCGGCCTCCTGTGGGTCGACGCGAGGCTACGCCCGCCGCCACCCGGCGTCAGGCGGATCGCTGTGCGTCGCGCTGAGCAGGCCGAGCCGCTCGCCCTCGTCGATGCCGACCGCGACCGCCCATGGGAGCATCACGCCACCGTCGACGGCGTGCCAGCACCGGCTGCGGCCCGAGTCGGCGAACGTGGCGGCCCAGTCGATGCGACCCATCCGCATCGTCAACGCTCGGGTCGACGCGGACCTGCGGATCCGGCCGGAGCTGCGACGCAGCACCGGGGCCTCGGAGGCGAGCAGGGCGGGCAGGATCCCGGTGAGCCGCTCGGCCACCACGTCCAGGGTTGCCTCCATCACGAGGGCCTCGAGGGATCCCGGTTCGAGTCCGGCCCCTGCGGCCTGGCGTGAGCCGACCGTCGCTGCGGATGCCCGGCTTGGCCGTCGCCGCCACGCCGGCTGGGTCCGCAACGTGGGAAGGCCGTCCCAGTGGATCTGCTCGAGCAGCGGGACCACGCCGGCCTGCTGGACCTCGGCTGACACCAGCGCCGCCACGTCCTCGAAGGTGGAGCGCACGGCCGGCGACATCGCCGCACAGCGCTCCAGGTGCTCCGGTCGGCGAAGCGCGCCGGCGGCGAGCAGCCCGGCGCTGAGGAGGCAGCGCTGCTCCACCGGGCCCCCGGCCCCGACCGCGACGTCGATCCGTGAGCGCAGCGGGGCGACCTCGTCGAGGGCCAGGCGGTGCACGCGCTCGGTGAGCTCCGACACCGA
>JAFDWA010000751.1 GCA_018268735.1 Actinomycetota bacterium
TGGAGCTCCTCGCCGTCCCACACGAACCCGCTGCGGGTCCCCGGGCCGTCGCTCCGTGCGATCCGACTCAGCATCAACCCGGTGCCGTCACCGAAGTTCATCGTCAGCCAGCGGTAGTACCAGGGGGCCTGCCAGGTCCGTGGGCCCCACGAGTGGTCACGCAACCCCTGCCCGTCGATCGACCAGGACTCGTCGCCGACGCTGATCGTGCCGCTCGCGGTGACGAGCTGCTCGTAGTGGCCCTTCGCGAACTCCTCGCCGGCGCGCTCGTGGCGACCTTCGGGCTCGCCGCCGAAGGGTCGCGAGATCCCCCGGTAGGAGAGATCCACCTCCGCCTCCGCGGTGGGGTTCTCGCTGAACGCTCGACGGGGATCGGCCATGTCGAGCGGGTCGGACAGCACGACGACGCGGCCGTCGTAGGCGACCCGCTGGCGTCCACTGCCGGCCGGCGCAGCCGGTCGGGCATCGGTGTGGAACGGCTCGAGGACCTCGATCCTGGCGCCACCGGCGTCGAATCGCTCGTTGCCGTCGATGCCCACCCGGCGGAACATGAACGCGACCCGGCCATCGGGCAGGTAGAGGCAGACGGTCATCTCCGCGTAGCCCTCGTTCGGCCGGTTGCCGACGCGGACGAACCCACCGACCTGTGCCGAGGTGTCGTACACGTTGAAGTACATCGACTCGTTGAACGTGGGCTCGGGGCCCGGATGCATGCCCTCGTCCGAGGGGTCGAGTCGGATCCGCATCGGTGGTCCTCCTGGTTCGGGGGCAGTGTCGTTCGGGCGCAGTGTCGTTCGGGGGCAGTGTCGTTCGGGCTGCTGTCGACGGGCGCTGGCGGCTACCCGCCGGTGATGCGGGCCTGGAGGCGCCGCATCGCGCCGAGCCAGCGCTCCCGGTCGCCCGCTCGCGCCCGCTCGTAGTCGGCGACCTCGGGGCGCGGGAGGATCAGGAACCGATCGTCCGCGAGGGCTGCCACGACGGTGTCGGCGACCTCCTCCGGCTCGATCACCCGCTGGGCCTTGACGACCTCGGCAGCGAGCCCGCTGTCGACACCACTGGCACCGTCAGCACCGAACAGCAGCGGGGTGCGCACACCCTGGGGGCACAGGCACGACACGTGCAGACCCCGGTCGCCGTAGGTGACCGACAGCCACTCCGCCAGCGCGACCGCGGCGTGCTTGGTCACCGAGTACGGCGCATCGCCCAGGTTCGTGAGGAGGCCGGCGGCCGACGCGGTGACCAGCAGGTGGCCCTCACCGCCGGCGAGCCAGTTGCCGAGCAGCGCCCTTGCCGCATACACGTGCGCCATGACGTTGACGTGCCAGATCTGCTCCCACACCTCGTCGGGTGCCTCCACCCCCATCCCGGTCGCGATGCCGGCGTTGCTGCAGAACAGGTCGACGGCGCCGTGCTCCAGGTGGGTCTCCGCGACGATCGCTCCGATCTGCGACTCCTCGGCGACGTCGAGCGCGCGGGCCACGACCCGCACCGACGCCGCTGCACGCGCTCGGATCTGATCCGCGACTGCCGCGGCCGCGACGCCGTCGAGGTCGGCGACGACGATCGCGCGGGGTGACTCGGTCGCGAACCGGCGGCACATCGCCGCGCCGATCCCGCTGCCGCCTCCCGTGACGATGACCACTCGGTCGGTGAGCTCCATGCGCGCGACCCTACGCCGGAGGATCCGGGCCGGCGCTCCCTCACCACACGACGTCCAGCACGCCGTGTGGTTCGGCGAACGGCGCGACGCGGGGTAGAACGACGCCCCGGCGACCGAAGGGACGGCTCAATGGCACGCGACCACCATCGCCCGCTGCGGTTCGGGAACCTCCCGACTCCCGCCGCGGGCGCCCTCGACGTGCGCTCCGAGATGCACGATCGCATCGATGACGCGGCCGAGGACCACGTCCGAGCGACCCAGCGGCCCACCACCGACCCGTCACGGCGCCCGACGACAGCACCGGAGCGGCGCTGATGGAGCACGACACCACGCCGCCGCACGTCCACGAACGTCGTTGGTGGATCCTCGCGGTCCTCTGCCTGAGCCTGCTGCTGATCGTGGCGGGCAACTCCTCGCTGAACGTCGCGCTTCCCGACATCCAAAAGGCGCTGGACTCGAGTCCCAGCCAGCTCCAGTGGATGGTCGACATCTACAGCATGGTGTTCGCCGTGCTCCTGCTGCCGGCCGGTGCGCTCGCCGACCGCTTCGGTCGCAAGACCGCGTTGCAGCTCGGACTCGTCGTCTTCGCTGCTGCATCGATGCTCGCGACCTTCGCCACCGAGAACTGGCAGCTCATCGTGCTACGCGGCATCACCGGCATCGGCGCCGCGTTCATCATGCCGGGGACGCTGTCGATCCTCATGAACACCTTCGGCGACCTCCGTGAGCGACAGAAGGCCATCGCGATCTGGGCAGGCTGCGCTGGCCTGGGTGGAGCGCTCGGTCCGGTCCTGACAGGGCTGATCCTGACCCGCTTCGCGTGGGGGGCCACGTTCTTCATCTCGGTCGTCATCGCTGTGGTCGCCCTCGTGGCCGGTGCGTGGCTGCTGCCGAACTCCTCGGACCCCCACGACGCGGTCCTCGACCCTGTCGGCGTGGTCCTCGCGGTCCTCGCGATCGGCAGCCTGCTCTACGGCATCATCGAAGGTCCTGGGATGGGGTGGACGTCACCCGAGACGATCGCGATCATCGCAGCGGGCGTCGTGCTGCTGGTCGGGTTCGTGACCTGGGAGCTGCGCAGCCCGCACCCGATGCTCGACGTGCACCTGTTCAGGGTCCGGGCGTTCTCGGTCGGCTCGACCACGATCACCCTGCAGTACTTCGCGATGTACGGGCTGTACTTCGCCGTCGCCCAGTACCTGCAGATCTCCCACGGCTACAGCCCGCTGCAGGCGGCGCTGGCGGCGCTGCCGATCGGCGTGCTCGGCATGGTCGGCTCACCGACGAGCGCTGTGCTCGTCCGTCGATTCGGTCACCGACGGGTGGTCGGCTCCGGTCTGATGCTCTCGGCGTCGGGCCTGTTCATCATGGGGTGGGTGACTCCGACGACCAGCTACGCCGTGCTCTTCACCGGCTTCGTGCTGATGGGGTTCGGCAACGGCCAGACCACAGCGCCGTCGACGACGCTGATCATGTCGTCGGTGCCGAGAGCGAAGTCGGGTGTCGGCTCCGCGGTCAACGACCTGTCCCGCGAGCTCGGCGGCGCGCTCGGCATCGCGGTGCTCGGCAGCGTCATGTCGACGGTCTACCGGAGCAGCATCGCCGCGAACGTCGGATCTGCTGCGGGTGCCGTGAGCGCCGGCACGACCGTCGACACCACGTTGCGGGCCGCTGCCGCCGCCGGCATGGAGACACCGGCCGGCCAGGCGCTGCACCACGCCGCGCAGGTGTCCTTCGCCGAGGGCTTCGGCGTCGCGATGATCCTCGGTGCCTGCGTGCTGGTCGCCAACTCGATCCTCGTGTGGGCCCGAGCGATCGCGGTGAACCCTCACGAGTCGACTGCGCCCACCCGACCGTCGGTGGCTGCAGGCGACTGACAGGGCCCGTGCAACCGCCGACGGTCCGCTCAGCTCAGCCGGTGACGGCGTCGATGGTCGCCTCGATCGTGGCGATGCGGTCCTCGCCCCACGGCAGCGGCATGATCACCGGCACGTCGACGCCGGCGTCGCGGTACGCCTGGACCGCTGCTGCGACCGTCGCTGCATCGCCACAGGTGTCGATCGCGTCGACCATCCGGTCCGACACCGCCGCGACCGCACCGTCTCGGTCACCGGCGCTGTGCGCTGCACGCACCGCAGCGACCTCCTCGACGAAGCCGGCTCGTTCGAACGCCCGGGCGTAGGCGTCGACGACCGCGTAGGAGAACAGGTCCCTGCGTCCGGCGGCTCGTGCCGCCTCGGTGTCGCAGACCCCGACGTGGACGTACGCGTACACCGTGCAGGTGCCCGGTGGTCGACCCGCGGCCGATTCGCCCGCACGGACCTGCTCGACGCACCACGGCACGGCGCTTGCCGGGAGGTAGTTGAGCAGCACCCCGTCGGCGAGCTCGCCGGCGAGGTGGAGCATCCGGCGGTTCAGGGCGCCGAGCACCAGCTTCGGTCGTCGGGTCCCCAGCCGGATGCCGAGGCGGAACCTCGACGCACGGTAGAAGTCGCCGTCGAAGGAGACGACTTCGCCCGAGAGGCACTGCTGGGTGAGCTCCAGGTACTCCCGGACCTGGGCCAGTGGTCGTGGTCCGTACTCGGCGCCGTGCCATCGACCCACGACCACCGGTGACGAGATGCCGACGCCGAGCAGCACGTCGCGATCGGGCGCGATCGCCTGCAGCGTCGCCGCACCCATCGCAGCGAGCATCGGAGTCCGCAGCTGCAGGGCGAGCACCCCGGTCCCGAGGTCGAGGCCTCCGACCGCTGCTCCCACGGCGCCGAGGGAGGCGAACGCCTCGGGACCGACGGTCTCGGCGGTCCAGAACGAGCTGCATCCCGCTGCACGGCCGGCACGGGCCATCTGCACTCCGACATCGAGTCCGAGGGCCTGGAAGCTGGCGAAGGTGAGGCCGACCGGTGCCCGGTCAGCGGCGGCGTCGGACATCCGGGCACGGTAGCGCCGCACTCGTGGGCTTCGGGGCGACTCGGACTCGGCGTCGCGCTGTGAGCATTGCCGGGCCGTGAGCGAAACGACGCCCGCGACGTCACCCCCACGGGATAGCCTCATCCGCGCAGGTGGTGACCGGTGCCGGTGGCCGAGGCCTCGATCCGAGGTCGACGGGGCCGGCGAGGCGATCGGGAGGACACGATGACCGAGGTCGACGAAGCGCACACCGACGAGTCGATCCGGGCTGCGATGCAGCTCATCGACCGAGGTCTCGGTGACATCTCCGATCGTTCGATCGTCGCCACCTCGGAGGTGGCGGACCTCCTGCTCGATGTCCGCTCCTTGCTGTCCCGGCTCGATGCCGAGGTGCACGCCAACTGATCCCGGACCGGTGCCACGGTCCTGTCGCCGCGGCGCGACGGCCTGATCAACCGGGCGATCGGTCCGACGGCCGGTCCTCGGCAACGGATCGCGGGGCGATGCCACCTGCAGCGAGCAGCTCGCGGTAGCTCGCCTCCATCGCAGCGAGCAGCCCTACCGGGTCCGGGACTGCGACCGGGTCGACGACGAGGCCGAGGAACAGCCGACCTCGGTACGACATCGTCGTCAGGTTGAACGCTGTGTTGACGAGCGGTCCGAGAGGGTAGTTGCCCTCGAGCAGCGCGCCGGCGATGTACAGGTCGAAGGGCGCAGCGCGCACGTTCGAGCAGACGAAGTCCACTGCTCCGGCGGTTCGCGCTGCGAACCCGACGAGCGCGGCGTCGGGCATGAGCCGGGCGGCGGCTGCTGCCGCGTCGATGGAGATGCTGCCTTGGCCCTGCTTGACCCGCCCCAGGCGCTCGTGGACGGCACGGAAGCGCTCCTCGATCGGCATCTCCGCCGCGGGGAGCAGCGCGTGCGCCGGGGTGAAGGCGTTGCCGGCTGCCGACCGGTCTGCCCGAGTGCTGATGGGGATGGCGACGCGCAGCTCCGCGACCGGGAGGTCGGCTCGCTGGTGCACCGTCGCCGCTGCAGCGAGCGCACCGGTGACGAACAGGTCGTTGACGGTGCCGCCGAGGGCGTGGGCGGCCTCCTTCACCTCGTCGAGGCGCAGTGCGCTCCGTCCGAACCACCGCTCGGTGGAGCGGTCGGTCCACAGGGGCGAGCGTCGCCCGTCGATGGCGAGCTGTCCGACAGCGTCGAGCATCGTGTCGAGGAGCTCGGCGGTCCTCGACGGGACGTTCGCGACGCTGCGCCACATCGCAGCCGGGGCGGATGTGATGCCGCGCAGGCTGTCAGCGGCCCGACTGCTCGGCTGCTCCTGGCTGACGCTGTTGTCCGCGTCCGACGTGACCTCGACGCGCGGTGCACCTCGCGGCCCCCGCCCGCTCGTCGGCGTCCCGAGGCCGCTCGTCGGCGAGCGCTCCAGGTCCAGGAACTGCACGGACAGTCGGATGCCCCCCTCTCCGTCGGTGATGGTGTGGTCGAAGCGCTGCACCATGGCGGCGCGACCGTCGGGGAGCCCCTCGATCACGACGAACTCCCAGAGGGGTCGCTCGCGGTCGAACGGTCGGGCCGACAGCGACGCCACCAGCTCGTCCAGGGTCCGGCCGCCGAGATCCACCCAGCGGATGTGGTGGTCGAGGTCGAACGAGGGATCGTCACGCCAGACCGGCGTCGTGAACGCTCCACCCCCCTCGACGATGCGTCGACGCAGCCGCGGCACCGCCTCGGTGGCCGAGGCCATCCGACGACGCAGCTCGGCGCGATCGGGCGGGTGGTCGAGCAGGGTCAGGTTCGCGAAGGCCGAGGAGAGGCGTGGGTCGCCGTCGAGGGTCCACATGACCGACTCGAAGTCGGTCATGCGCTCGTCGGCGTCGGATCCCTCGTCGCTCTCCGCAGCCACCGCAGAGCACGGTACCCCGACCGCGGTGGACGCGGCGCGGTGAGCGTCGAGGACCTGCTCGATCAGGTGCCGTCGTGCAGCGCTGCAGCCGATCGCCGATCCGACGCCCACGCCCGCTCCCCGAGTCGGGCGAGCGCGGCGCCGATCGCAGCGCCACCCACGACGTCGGACGCGTGGTGCACGCCGACGTGGATCCGGCTCCACCCGACCGCAGCGGCGAGCCCCCACCAGAGGGGGGCGACGCCGAGGTCGCGGCTCAGCTGGGTGGCAGCGCACGCACCGGCTGAGGCGTGGCCGCTGGGGAACGACGACGTCACCGGTCTGCGCAGGTCGTGCGGATGCTCGACCACGTGACCTGGTCGGGCCCGGTGGAAGCGCATCTTGACGGGGCCGTTCACGACCGCCTGGTCCACCGCGAGGACGATGCTGCGTCGCACCGCGCGACGCCGGTGGGTCGGGCCGCCGACCGCTGCGTCGAGGAGGTTGATGCCGTGCCACAGGAGGCTGTGGTTGGCCGCCTGGGACAGCCCGTACATGGCGCGGTCAGCAATGCGGTTGCCGCGCAGCCGGGCGGCGAGGGCGTCGACCCGGTCGTCGAACGCGCCGACCGCCGGGTGCAGGAACGGCGTGCTGACCGCGGGTGGGGAGCCGCCGGAGCGTCCGGTGGCGGTCGCGTCCGCGTGGTCGGGCGAGAAGGGCACGTCGCCGCTCATGCCGATCGCAGCGAGGTTCCGGCGACCGGGGCGACAGGGTCGGGTGGACGTCGTGGCCCGGTCGGGGTGGCCAGGGTCGCGGCGAGGGACGGGTCGCCACCGAAGGCCGGGCAGAAGGCCTTGAAGCTGCACCAGTTGCACAGCGCAGAGGGCTTGGGACGGAAGTCCTCCTGGTCGCACGCCCGCTCGACCGCGGACCAGAGCGCCTCGACCTTCTTCGTGACGCCGCGGGTGGACTGCTCCGACGGGGTCGTCGTGATGACCTGCGGTCGGTCGCCGAGGTAGATGAGCTGCACCGTGGCAGGCCGCCGGCCGAGCACTCGCTCGCACAGCATCGAGTAGAAGTGCACCCCACCGAGACGTGCCTGCTCCTGCGCCTGTGAGGGGGCGCGTCCGGTCTTGTAGTCGGTGACGACGAGCTCGCCGTCGGCGTCGAGCTCCAGCCGGTCGATGATCCCCCGCAGCGTGAGGGAG
>JAFDWA010000752.1 GCA_018268735.1 Actinomycetota bacterium
CCCCTGCCTCGTGTCGGGCGAGGTCTCGGCACCCGATGACCTCGTGGCGAGGACCCCGGAGACGTTCCGCGCGAGCGGCATCGACGTGCGCACCGGCCACGAGGTCCTCTCTATCGACACCGACGAGCGCACCGTGGACGTGCGATCCGCCGCGGACGGATCGACATCGACGCAGCACTACGACGAGCTCGTGGTGGCGACCGGTGCGGTCGCCGTGCGCCCACCGCTGCCCGGCATCGATGCGACCGGGGTGTTCGACCTCCGCACGATCCCCGACGGCACCGCCCTCGACGCCGCAGTCGATGCCGCCAGCGCCGGGGACGGAACCGCGGTCGTCGTCGGCGCCGGCTACATCGGTCTCGAGGTCGCCGAGGCGTTCGTCGCCCGCGGCCTGTCCGTCACCGTCATCGAGGCGGCGTCCCAGCCGATGCTCACCCTGGACGGCGACATGGCGGCGCTCGTCACCGAGGCGCTCGGTCGACTCGGCGTGGACCTGCGCCTGGACACCCCGGTCCGCGGGTTCGACACCGACGACACCGGGGCGCTGAACGCCGTGGTGACCGACGACGCGTCGATCCCGACGACGGTCGCGGTGGTCGGACTCGGCGCCCGACCGAACACCGTGCTCGCACGTGCCGCCGGGATCCCGGTCGGCGAGACCGGCGGGATCCTCGTGGATCGCCGGATGCGCACACAGGTCCCCCACGTGTGGGCGGCCGGTGACTGCGTGCAGTCCCACCACCGGGTGTCAGGTCGGGGGGTCCACGTCGGCCTCGGCACGCACGCCAACAAGCAGGGGCGCACCGCGGGGACCAACCTCGGCGGCGGCGACGCCACCTTCGACGGCGTACTGGGGACCGCGATCACCCGCGTCGGCGACGTCGAGGTCGCACGGACCGGCCTGAACGAGCGCGAGGCGACCGACGCCGGCTTCGACCACGTCGCCGCGACGATCACCGCTGCGGTGCGGGCCCACTACTTCCCGGGTGCCTCGCCGGTGACGGTGAAGGTGGTCGCCGAACGTGGCAGCCATCGCCTGCTCGGCGCACAGATCGTGGGCGGTGAGGGCGCGGGCAAGCGCATCGACGTGTTCGCGACCGCGCTGTGGAACGAGATGGCCGTCGACGACGTCGCCGGCATGGACCTGGCCTACGCGCCGCCGTTCGCACCGGTGTGGGACCCGGTGCTGATCGCCGCGAGCCGGGCCGCCGTCGCCCTCCGCTCCTGAACCCGACCCGCTCCTGAACCCGACGCGCTCCTGAACCCGTCGCGACGACCCGCACGCCCGACGAACTTGTAGCCGAGCGACCGGCTGGTGACCTGTGGGCTACAAGGTCGCCGGAGTCAGCCTACGTATCGGTCGACAACGAGCAGAGCGTCGCGCTGCTCGCCCGCACCAGCTCGTCCGGTGCAACGGCGAACACATCGGTCCAGGTGCCCGCAGCGGCCCACACCTCGTCGTAGTCGAGAAGCGCCCGGTCGACGTACACCGCCAGGGGATGTCCGATGGGTGGCACACCCCCGATGGGGAATCCGGTCGCCGCCCTGACCGCGTCGGCGTCCGGCCGTTCGACGACGGTGCCGCCCACGGCCTCGGCGAGCAGCGATTCGTCGAGTCGCCGGTCACCCGACACGAGGGCCATGACCGGAGCGCCGTCGACGAGGAACACCAACGACTCGACGATCTGGCCGACCTCGACGCCGATGGCATCAGCCGCGTCCTGCGCTGTCTTCGTCCCGTCGGGAAAGGACCGCGGCTCGATGACGAGGCCCTGCTCCTCCGCGGCGGCGACCACTGCCGTCACGTTCCGGTGCATCGACGCAGTATGGCAGTCGGCGACGCGCCGAGGGGTGGGCCGACAGCTCTCGCATGTGCGCATGCATCCTGCATGCGCAACGTCCAGGTGCGAGACCCCACCGTCGAGACATCCCCCGTCGAAGTCCACGACGCTCTGGTCCGTCGAGCGGAGCAGGCCGGCCAGTCGCTTCAGCAGTTCCTCGCGGCGCAGCTCGCGGACATCGCAGCGACACCGACGGTGGAGGACATCCTCGACCGGATCGAACGACGCGACAAGGGTGCGTTGTCGTCGAGAGCCGCTATCGAAGCTCTCGACGAGGATCGTGCTCGTCGTTGACGCGTCGGTGCTGGGGCCGGTCGTGGCCGATGCCGGCGACGACGGCCGGCGGTTCCGCGAACGCCTCCGTGGTGAGACGCTGGCCGGACCCGACCTGCTCCGGGTGGAGGTCACATCGGTGCTGCGGCGACACGCAGGCAACGGGAGCCTGACCCCGCCGCAGGCCGACGCAGCGATCGAGGTGGTTTGATCCGACCGGTCGATGGAGGGCCCGGAACCCCCGCTTCGGTCAGCCGTCGAGTGGATGGATCCAACGCAGGCCCGGGAACCCGGCGAACACGCGGTCCGCGCTCACCCAGGTCGCGCCCTGTTCGATAGCGAGGGCGGCCAGGAACGCGTCGGGAACGATGTTCCCCCTCGCCTCGAGTCGCCGGCACAGATCCGTGAAGATGCTCCAGTGTCGTTCGCCGGGGAGCACGGGAACCACCGCGGGAGACCCGCGAAGCGCCTCGGTGAACTCGAGTGCCACGTCGAGCGGAGTGGGTTCGGAGAACACGCGCGGATGGGTCACCACCCGCAGGAAGCCGCTCAGAACGATCCCGGGAACGCCGAGAGGCTCAACCCCTCGACGTGCCCGCTCGAGCCACGTTCGATAGCCGTCGTGATTCGGGGACTCCGGTCGGTGGGCGTAGACGAGGACGTTGACGTCAACGCAGAGCATCCAGGCCCGCACCCTCGTCCATCTCGTCGACCAGAGCCGCCCGATTCGCGAGATCCACCCCGGCAAGCACCCCGGTTCCTCCGAACACCGGCAACGCCGCGATGGATCGCTCGGTCACCGGCTTGGATCGGAGCGCCTCGCGCAATGCGTCTTCGATGACTGCGCTCACCGTCTGTGACGTCGTCGCTGCGCGCGCCTTCGCCTGCCGGTAGAGCTGTTCGGAGATGTTGATCGTCGTGCGCACACCTGCATTCTACGCATCAGAGCCTGATGCAAAAGCATCACACTGCGGATCGCGCGAGCGATCCAGATCGACGAGATGGTCGGCAAGGCGCTCTGGAACGTGCAGCAGCACATGGAGTTCGTCGGCTGCGACGGCCACGAGCCTGCCGCAGGTGACACCCAGGCCGAGCGACGATGCCTTCTGACCTCAGAGGAGGTGTCGGATGACCGACATCCTGATCAGAGACGGTCACGGAACTCGCCCAACCTGGGCGAGCCCTGATCGAGTCCGACTTCATCGGCTCCCCCACCCGCTGGCGATTCCACGGGTAGAGGCTGCCGTCGCGCTCGCCTTCTTCTCCCGGCCTTCCTCCTGCGCGGTTTCGCCGATGCGGCCGGTGGGAGCTGCTGGTCGTTCGATCTTCGTCGCAACTTGCCAGTGACATCCGGTGCCGGCGACGCGAAGGTCGACGTAGAGCAGCGGAAGCGGACCAGAGGATGGATCCGAGGACAGAGGGGGCATGCCATGAGTCGAGTTGTCGCTGACTGCAGAGACATTCCCAGCGAGAGCGGATGCACACTCACGATCGCGGGTGAACCGGACGAGGTGCTGGCAGCGGCATCACGGCACGCGGTGTCAGTTCATCAACACGAGGACGGTCCCGAGCTCCGGGAGGCGATTCGGGCCGCGCTGAAGCCGGAGGCATGAAGACACCTGCACGACCGTGCTCGGCGACTGGTTCCTCAACGCACTGCTCCGGAAGTCGCAGGTGCCCGGCTGGTCGACAGCCGTGGGAGCGACAAGCCGGTTCGGCCGCCCCAAACCCGTGCCCTCCTGATCTCCGGGAGGATCACATGCGACGCGACCGGCTCCTGACCGCAGCGAAGCAGCTCAGCCCCTTGATCGATGCAGTCGCAGCGGTCGACGCACGCGCACGCGTCGACAACCGACCCGCAGGGCCACGTCGCGATCGACAGCTCCGGCATG
This sequence comes from Actinomycetota bacterium, assembly GCA_018268735.1. Taxonomy (GTDB): domain Bacteria; phylum Actinomycetota; class Acidimicrobiia; order Acidimicrobiales; family Microtrichaceae; genus Dermatobacter. Next base: position 4,007 of record JAFDWA010000752.1, read on the forward strand.
GTGATGAGCGCCGAGCGGGATCCGGTCACGGGCGTCGGCGACACGTTCGTGCTGCACCTGGACCGTGAGGCGCTCGACGACGTCCCGATGGGTCGCTACGACGTGACGATCCGGATCGTGACCTTCGAGCCTGACCGCGAGATCGTGTGGACCGTCGAAGGGCAGCTGAACATCGGCCATGTCTACGGCTACCGACTGGCGCCCGGCGAGGAGTCGGGCACGACGCTCGCCACGTCGTACTGCGACCGGGCCGTGCTCGCACGCACCCCGGAGCTCCTGTCGCTCGCCGGCACCGAGGCCGTGGACCGAACCGACACCGTGGACCGCATCGATCCCTGAGCCGGGCAAGGGACCGCTCGTGCCGTTGGTCGAGGGCTCCACCGGGTGACGGCGTCGGAGGGGATTCCGATGGCGGAGGTCATCCGTCCGGCCCTTGACGAACACCTCAGCGAAGAGGGCGATGCCTCGGCTGCGTTGAGCTCGACCTTCGGTGCGGCCCCCGATACCTCGGCGAGGACCGGGGTCTCGCGTGGTGGGCGTAACAGGACTCGAACCTGTGACCTCTGCCGTGTGAAGGCAGCGCTCTAACCAACTGAGCCATACGCCCGCAGGGCTCGCACTGTAGCCGTGCACGCCGCAGACGACCGCACCCGCAGCACTCCCGACACGGCCTCGGATGGCCTCCGACGACGCCGACGATCCTGGGTGTGAAATTCCTGAGGAGGTTCTCAGCTCTGATGGAGGTCGGCGGGTTCGACTGTCACACCCCTCTCCCTAGGGTGTTCCCGAATCGAACTGGTGTTCTGCCAGGGGCAAGCCGGATGGAAGCCGGGGGAAGCCGGACCGAAGGGAGTCAGGATGAACATGAACCATCCACCACCACGGCCGCCGCGGCCACCAGGAGGCGACGAACCGCTGGCGGAGCAGACCTCCACCTGGTCGAGCACCCAGCACCCACTCGCCGTCGCATCGATCGAGGCACTCGTCGCGGATGCCCGGGCGATGTGCGATGCCCCGATCGACGCCCGCACCGACGATCGCTCCCTGGAGGCGCTGGCATCCCAGCTCGAAGCGCTCCGCAGGGCGACCGACGCGCTGACCGCCACCGTCAACGGCGAGATGGATGCACGAGGCAGCACGGACCGGGAGCACGGCCACTCGACCAAGACGTGGACCGCGGCGACGTTCCAGATCCCATCCGACGCCGCCGCTCGCCGCATCAAGGTCGCCCGCCTGCTGCGTCAGTGCCCGCTGTTGGCCGACGCCCTGGCGATCGGTCGGATCGGCTTCGACCACGTCCGGGTGATCGCCGGGGCGACGAACGACCGCAACCTCGCGATCGTCGTAGAGATCCAGCAGCAGCTGATCGATCTCACCGACGAGGTGGTCCTCTTCCGCTACTGGGCGGCCAAGATCGTCGATCTGCTCCGCATCGCGGACCAGGACGGTCCCGAACCACGCATCGAGGACACCCACGTGCACCTCGACCGCCAGTTCGACGGAACCAGCCGCCTCGCAGGCACGCTGGCCGGCGAAGCGGCCAACGTGGTGAAGCACGCGCTCGACACGTTCGCCGACCGGTTGTTCCACCGCTTCGCCTCCGATGCGGTGCGCGCACCGGGAGACCTCGAGATCCCGCACCGTTCGACGCTGCTGGGGCTGGCACTTGCGGAGATCTGCCGGACGGCGCTCGCCGCCACCCACACGGGGCCGGGCACCGCCGTGGACGTCACCTACGTCATCCACGCCGAGGATCCCGCCACGATGTGGAACAGCGACGGCACGCGGGTCGACTCCCACACCGCGCAGGTCGCGTGCTGTGACGGCGCGTTCCACGCGGTGGTCATGGACGGCTTCGGTGTGCCGATCGACCTCGGTCGGGAGGCCAGGTTCGCGAGCCGTGCTCAACGTCGGGCAGCGCAGCAGCGTGACGGCGGCTGCGTCTTCCCCGGTTGCGACGCGAGAGGCGGCCACACCGACCTGCACCACGTGCAGCACTGGGAGCACGACGGCCGGACGGACCTCGGCAACCTCGCATGCCTGTGCCGGCACCACCACGGTGTCGTGCATCGCTCCGGTTGGGTCATGCAGACCGTGGATCACCAGCGCTTCGAGTTCACGACGCCGTCCGGCAGGACCCTGGTGTCCCAACGCCACGGAACGGTGCTGAGCGACGCAGCCTGATCGTTCGCAAGGACCCCACCACATGTCGAGCGTCGGGGCGACTCAGCGCGCCCGGATGCACACCGATCTCGACGCGACCACCGCGTAGTCGAGGCCGTCGCTCCGACACGCCAGCGCGTTGGGCTCGTCACGGACGATCGTCGCGTCGTACCCACCGTCGCACGCCACCGTGTACGCCATGTGGTCGGACATGAGCTTGACGCAGTCCGAGTTCGCGACGACGGCCGGAGCCACCCGACTCGTCGTCGAGCGCGACGCGCCACGACCCGCGTACGCGGTCCCGATGAAGATGACGAGTCCGATCACGAGCATCACCAGGATCGGACCACGACGCAGGAACCAGAAGCCCGCGGCCGAGAGGTCGCCCTCCTCGGCATCGACCTCGGCGGACTGCGAAGCCCGCAAGCGCGCGAACGCCGCATCCGGATCGTCGCTGTCCCACCACTCGACGCGACCGTCGTCGGCGCTCCGGTCCGCCGCCGGAGTCGGTGGCGACCCCGAGGTGGGCTGGGAGGTGGGCGCAGAGGTTGGCGCAGAGTCAGCGATCGTGCGGTCGTAGTCGGAGCGCCGCCGAGTGTCCGAGAGCGTGGTCCACGCCACGTTCACCTCGCGCATCCGTCGCTCCGCGAGGCTCATCTCGGCAGGGTTCGCCCCGGACTGGCGATCTGGATGCAGCAGGTAGGCGAGCTGACGATACGCC
>JAFDWA010000753.1 GCA_018268735.1 Actinomycetota bacterium
GGGGCGGAGCGCTGTTCGGTGACCGCGACGTCCGGACCGACCCGGTCGCGGACGCGCTCACCGCAGAGCTGACCTCGACGGCGCACGGTTCTGGAGTGGTGCTGGTGGGATGCCTCGGTCCGGTCGTGGTCGGCTACGCCGCAGCGCACGTGGAGACGACCGCCCGGTCGAGCGTGTCGGTCGTCGACGACCTGTACGTCGAGCCCGAGGCGAGGGGCGTCGGGGTCGGCAGCGCCCTCATGGATGCATTGGTCGCTCACGCGACTCGAGCCGGCTGCTCGGGGATCGAGTCCGCTGCGCTGCCCGGCGACCGGGCGACGAAGAACTTCTTCGAGGGCTACGGGCTCGTCGCACGCAAGATCACGGTGCACCGCTCCCTCGGGGCCGACCCGACGTCGCAGTCGGCAGCAGATGGATGAGGCGTCGTCGCCGGAGCTGCTGTCGGCCGCGGTGATCACCCGACGCAACGACCTCCTCGTCGTCGGCCGTGACCACCAGGATGCGGAGCGGCGTTGGTCGCTCCCGGCAGCCCGTGTCCGAGGTGGCGAGATGCTCGTCGAGGCAGCGGTCCGTGCAGTTGCGGAGATGACGGGCCTCTCGGCGGTGGCAGCGCCGTTCCTGGGTTGGTACGAGTGGATCCCCGAGCGCCGCGACGATCCGGATCCACACCGCGTCGTGATGTGCTTCGAGCTGGTCGTGCTGGATGATCGAGAGCCGGTGCGGTCGCCCGAGCTCGCCGAGGCGTGCTGGATGCCGGTGTGGGACGTGTCGGAGCTCCCGCTCGCCGACGGACTCGCGGAGCTCCTCGCGGAGCACGGCGTGATCGACACGCTCGCGTGAGCACCTGCACCGCCCGCCGTCGCGCGACGACGAGCGGTGCGGGAACCTCAGCGGCCCTTCCAGTTCGGCTTGCGCTTCTCGGCGAACGCCGTGAGCCCCTCGGAGAAGTCCTCGGTGCCGAACATCTTCATGATGCCCTCACCCGACAGCCGCCAACCGACGTCGTCGGGCTGGTCGGTCGCCTCGATCATGATGCGGCGGCTCTCTGCGACAGCGAGCGGAGCGTTCTCGGTGATCTCCGCTGCGAGCTCGAGTGCGGCGGCGAGCGCACCGCCCTCGTCGCAGAGCCGGTTGACCATGCCGAACTCGTAGGCGCGCTCAGCCGGGAAGTCGAGGCGACCCGTCAGGGCGAGCTCCATGGCGATGTTGCGAGGGATCTTGCGGGGGAGACGGAACAGCCCACCGGCTGCAGCCACGAGGTTCCGCTTGACCTCCGGGATGCCGAACACGGCGGTGCGCGAGGCGACGACCATGTCGGCGGCCAGCACGATCTCGGTCCCTCCTGCAAGTGCGGGGCCGTCGACCGCCGCGATGATCGGCGTTGAGCGCTCACGGGTGACGAACCCGGCGAAGCCGCCGCGTGCGGTCTGCATGCCACCGGGGTCGACAGCCATCTGCTTGAGGTCGGCTCCGGCGCAGAAGATGTAGCCCTTGTCGGTCCGGGCCCCGGTGAGCACGCCGACCCAGACCTCGTCGTCCGCCTCGATCTGGTCGATGGCGTCCTCGATGCCCTGGGCCACGTCGCTGTTGACGGCGTTTCGGGCGTCGGGTCGGTTGATCGTGATGATGCCGACGTTGCCCTGCTTCGTGTACTCGATGGTCATGACCGGACACTACCGCCCGACTTGACCGGACGGTCTACTCCAGCGGTCGTCGTGCAGAGCGTCCATCGCGCACCGGCGTGCTCGGTAGTGTCACCGGCGTGCCAGCACCGGTGACGGTCCTCGTGTTCGACTTCGACGGGACCCTCGTGGACTCCGACGACGCGCTCGTCGCTCCATTCCTCCAACTCGGCGTCCCGAGGGAGCAGATCGACTTCGGCCACGTGATCTCAGAGGAGTGCGACCGTCTCGGCATCTCCCTCGATCGCTACGTCGAGCTGTATGACACCTCTGTCGTCGCACCCTTCGACGGGATCGAGCAGGTCGTCGGACAGCTCGACCGCTGGGCGCTGTGCTCCAACAAGCACCCTGCGTCGGGGCGGCCCGAGCTCGCCCGGCTCGGGTGGAGCCCGGAGGTCGCGATGTTCACCGACGCCTTCGGATGGCGCCACAAGTCGCTGCGACCGCTGCTGGATGCGCTCGGCGTCGCGGCGGACGCGGTGGCCATGGTCGGCGACAGCGACGCGGACCTGCGGTGCGCGCAGGACGTCGGCGCCCGCTTCGCCTGGGCCGGATGGAACCAGCGCGTCCAGGCTGCCGCTCCCGACGGCGTCGTGCTCGACGTGCCGGTTCGGATCCTCGACCTCTACGGCTGATCGGCGGCGGGGGCCGGCGCGGCCTTCGCCCGTGGCGGACGCCGACGCTTCGCAGCGGCCGCCTCGGACGGATCGACGCCGAACAGCTCAGCGATCTTCGGCAGCCGGTCCGCGACGCGTCGAACCGCCTCGAGGAGGTCCTCGGTCGGGGTCTCGGGCCGCCCGGCGGGCACCACCTGTTGGCGCACCGGCGAGAACGCGAGCGCGTCGAGGGCAGCAGCCCACAGCTCCTGGTTGGTCGTCGGGGTGAGGCCCTCGGAGACAGCCGCCACCAACCGGGACGACAGCTCGGTGGGCACCGGCGTCCCTGCCTTCGGAGGCCGTGAGCTCAGTCGGAGCGCCCGGACGAAGCGACCAGCATCGAGGTTGGCAGCGATGTCGGCGACCCAGGTGGCGTGCTCCTCCTCCACGCGGCGCGTGAGGCCGGTGCGGAGCTGATCGAGCATCTCCCTGGCCTCGTCGTCGTGGACCGCACCGTCGCCGGCGACGACGACCGAGCGGAGGTCCCGGAGGTCGAGGTCGTCGATGTCGGCGATCGCCGCGGCCGCGCGGTCCTTCCACTCGGCGTCGCGGAGCTTCGGGTGCAGCGCCTCGGCCATGGCCACGACCTGGTCGGTGGGAACCTGCGGCCGGCCGTTCGCTGCCGCCTCGGCGTTCTGCTTCGCGATCGCCTCCCGCACCGCGGGCACCCCGCCGCGGAGCAGCTGGTCGGCGATCGGCCGCTGCTCGACGGGCACGCCGTCGATCACGGCGTTGCGATGGGTGCGTCCCGGGCGCAGGCGCTTCGGCCGCGGACGCTCGGGGACCTCGGGGCGCGGCCCCCGAGGTCGGTCGCCCCGCTCCGATCGATCGCGCTCGCCGCCTCGACGGTCGCGCCGCTGCCCACGGTTGGAGTCGCGGTCACGGTCTCGTCCCCGACCCGGGCGATCCCCCCGACCACGCTGGACGAGCTGGGTGGTGACGAGGGGCTCCTCGCGTCCGGAGCCGGTGATCTCGATCCGCTCCGGCTCCTTGCGGGCGCCCTTCGGTGGGAGAACCGCGGTGATCTCGATGCCGTCGATGAGGAACTCTGCATCGGCGCGCAGCACGTCACCGACCTTCGCTCCTCCGGGCAGCACCCCGCCGTCGAGCTCGCCCTTCGGCTGCTTGGCCCCGGCGGCTCGCCAGGTCCAGGTGCCGTCAGGGCGTTCAGAGGTCAGCTCGATCTCGAGGCGGCGGGGCATGGCCGCCACGCTAACGGACCGCCACTCGGCCCACGTAGCCGGATGCGCCCCGACGGCGGTCGCACGCGACGGTGCGGGGGAGTGCTTCGATGTCGGCCATGACGAGGAGGGGTCTGCTGCCATGGCGTTGCTGATCACCGACCTGGACGAGACCCTGCTGGAGCGGAGGGCCGCGCTGCGGCGGTGGGCGACGGGCTTCGCCGCGGACCGGGAGCTGCCGGACGGCTCGGTCGAGGGGATCCTGGAGGAGGATCGCCACGGTGCTCGCACCCGAGCGCAGTTCGTCGACGCAGTCAACCGGCGATTCGGCCTTCGGCCGCCGCTGACCCTGGCCTACCTGGCCGACTACGTGGCCTGCTTCGAGCTGTCCGACGCGGCGGCAGCCGCGCTGGTCGAGGCCCGTTCGGCCGGCTGGCGGATCGCCATCGCGACCAACGGCGACCAGCCGCAGCTCGACAAGATCGACCACGTGGGGTTGCGCCCGCTCGTCGACGGGATCGCCGTGTCGGACCTCGACGGGGTCCGCAAGCCCGATCCGGGTCTCCTGCTGCTCGCAGCACGGCGAGCAGGCGGGGACATCGAGGGCGCCTGGATGATCGGCGACGACCCGGTCAACGACATCCAGGGTGCCCACGCAGCGGGTGTGCGCAGCGTGTGGCTCCGACGGGGACGCACGTGGCCAGTGGACCTCGAGCCGCCGACGGTCGAGGCGACGTCGTTCGCTGCGGCTGTCGAGGACGTGCTCCGCGCCCCCGGGTGATCAGGCAGGCTCGCCGGCGTCGAGGAGCGCGTTCTCCAGGACCTCCGGCAACGCCGGATGTGCCCAGATCGGCTCTGTCGCCAGCCGGTGGGCCTCGATCCCGAAGGTCATCGCCTGTGAGATCTGGTGCACGAGCGTGGCCGCCTGGGGGCCGATGACGTGGCCGCCGAGGATCTGGTCGGTCGTCGCGCACACCAGCACCTTCGCGAACCCGCTGCGGTCCTCCAACGCCCATCCGTAGGCGACGTCGCCGTAGTCGCGTCGACCCACGAGGTAGCGATGCGAACGTGCTCGAAGATCCTCCTCGCGCGCACCGACCGATGCGACCTCCGGGTGCGAGAAGACCGCCCTCGGCACGACCCGCTCATCGAGGTGGAGCGGATCGTCGGGGTGCAGGAGGTTGTGCGACACGACCTTCGCCTCGCGGTTGGCGAGGTGCTTGAGCTGCAGCGGGTTGCGGATGTCGCCCATCGCCCAGATGCCCGCAGCGTCGGTCCTCAGCGTGTCGTCGGTGATCACGTAGCCGGCGTCGTCCATGCGAACGCCCGCCGCGTCGACGCCCAGCTCGACGCCGTTGGGTCGGCGACCTGTGGTGATGAGGAGTGCATCGCCCTCGATCACCTCGTCGGGGTCGGATGCGTCGGTCGCGGTGGGCGAGACCAGGACCCTGAAGCGCCCGTCGCGGTGCTCGACCGAGGTGACGGCCCTGTTGAGGCGCAGCTGCACCCGTCGGCCGAACTCCTCGGTGAACCTGCGCGAGACATCTCCGTCCTCGTGGCTGAGCAGCAGCGGACCGCGGTGCACGACGGTGACCTGGCTGCCGTACGCGGCGAAGACGTGGCCGAGCTCCGACGCGATGAAGCCGCCCCCCACGACGATCAGATGTCGGGGGAGCCGGTCGATCCGCATGATGGTGTCCGACGTGTGGAACGGCGTGCCGGCCAGGCCCTCGATGTCGGGGACCACCGGTGATGCCCCCGCAGCGAGCACGATCCGCTCTGCGCCGACCTCGACCCGGGTGCCGTCGCGCAGGCTGACTGCCACGGTCCGCTCCTCGACGAAGCGAGCGTCGCCCTCCAGGACCGTCACGTTGGGCTGGCTCCGGCGATAGGCCGCGCCGTCGGCAGCGATCGGGTCGATCCGTCCGAAGGTCCGCTCGCGGATGGAGGGCCAGTCGACACGAGGTGGCGCGAAGTGCACCCCGAGGCGCTGCGCCTCCGCAGCGTCCACCACCAGGTCGGCGGGCAGCACCAGCATCTTGGAGGGGACGCAGCCCCGGTTGAGGCACGTGCCGCCGAAGGGGCCCCGCTCGACGAGGCCGACCCGCCACGATTCGTGCTCCGGCGTCAGGATCGAGTTGCCCGAGCCGGTGCCGATGATCAGCAGATCGAAGTGCATCCCGGCGAGCCTACGGCCGCCACGGAGCCGGCCCGGATCCGGGTTGGCAGGTCGGGACGGGCCACGCGTTAGGGTTCCACGTCCACCCGACACGACCGGGCACCGGCTCACGAGCCGGTTCGAGCCAGGGGGAACCCCATGCACATCGCGTACACGGAGGACCAGCAGCGCCTCCGGGACGAGCTGCGGAGCTACTACGACGCCCTGCTCACCGACGAGATCCGCGAGCAGCTGCACATCGAGGCCGGCTGCGGTCCGGTGCACCGCCAGATGGTCAAGCAGATGGCCTCCGACGGCTGGCTCGGCATCGGGTGGCCCACAGAGTACGGGGGTCAGGGTCGCAGTCAGATGGAGCAGTTCATCTTCTTCGACGAGTCGATGCGTGCCGGCGCTCCGGTCCCGATGTTGACGATCAACACGGTCGGACCGACGATCATGCAGTACGGCACCGACGAGCAGAAGGACTTCTTCCTCCCGAAGATCCTCGCTGGCGACCTGTCGTTCTGCATCGGCTACTCCGAGCCCGGCGCCGGCACCGACCTGGCATCGCTGCGCACGAAGGCCGTCCGCGACGGCGACGAGTACGTCATCAACGGGCAGAAGATGTGGACGTCGCTCGCGAGCGACGCCGACTACTGCTGGCTCGCGGTCCGGACCGATCCGGACGCTCCCAAGCACAAGGGCATCTCGATGATCGTCGTCGACATGCGCTCACCGGGCATCACCGTCGAACCGCTCAGCCTGCTGTCGAGCCACGACATCAACGCCACCTACTTCGACGACGTGCGGGCACGTGCCGACTGGCTCGTCGGCGGCGAGAACAACGGGTGGAGCCTGATCGTCAACCAACTCAACCACGAGCGCGTGACGCTGTGCTCGCCCGGACTGCTCGACCAGAGCTACAC